>JAVCCD010000026.1 GCA_030765665.1 Candidatus Tenebribacter mawsonii
ACCATTGGTCCTGCATCAACTGCAGCAGGATGATCACCTGTTGCGGCGATATCATAACCTACCCAATATTCGTTACCAGCTACCAGAGGTACAGGTGTAGTTAAAAGATGATTTGTGAATTCTCCCATTAATGCTACAGAAGTTACATCTTCTTCATATACTAATGTACCAGGATCGCCTGAGCTTCCACCTTCATATACCTGAATTCCAACATAACTGAAATCAAGTGAGTGAAGGAGAATCTTAACTCTGGTAATTTCCCAATTATCATAGTAAACAGATAATTCTTCAGCTGTGAAACGAGCGGCACAAATGAAGTCTGTTGCTGCTCCAGTTCCAATTCCATTAGCATCGTATCCTGAATGATATACAAGTTCTTCTACTGCTCCTCCGGTAGGAAGTTCCCAAGTAACAAGTACATCGTTGTAATCTTCTACAACAGCTGCAGGATTTATTGGTGGATCAAACGGAGGGACCCAACCAGGACAAAACACAACTTCAATAATATCTGATTCACCTTCATCATAAATCGCTGATACGCCTGCTAAATATGTTTGATCTGGTTCTAATCCAGTATAGATATATTCAAATACATCAACACCAACTGTACCATCAATCACACCATCAAGATATATATTATATCCAGTAAGCACGTTTGAGGATGGAATTGGAGATTCCCAGCTTACTGTACATGACCAATCTTCAACTTGTACATTTTGAGGTGGATATAAAATAGAAGCTTCTTCTGGATCATATAAGCCATTATGCTGGATATTAACTCCATCAATTATCATATAGGCGAGGTCTTCGTTCCAGGCTGAATCAGTATCCCATAAATAGCATTCAACCACCCAATTCATAATGTCTGTTGCTGCACCAATAATCTCCAGATCACCATCATTATCTACATCACCAAATACTGGCGGTATTTGCATTGTTGTTGAATACATTGAAGTTCCGCAGTCTAACGGCCAATCAGTAAGATGAGTTCCATCATGATTATAAGCATCGTATCCGAATCCAAAATTATTATCATCTATCATCAATTCTACATTATCATCACCATCAAGATCTGCGATTCCAATCTGAGCATAGATCGCATTAGTTGGTCCGGCAGGAAAACCTGCAAGATCATTGCCTTCAGCATCCCAGGCATAAATGTAGTCAATTGGAGTACCGGATCCAACCTGATCTCCAACTACAACATCTAATGATCCATCTTGGTCAATATCCCCGATTGATACAGTTCCAAATACCCACTGATCTGTAGTTTGGGGCCAACCGGTTGCAGCACTTGCATCATCATTAACTACAAAAACTGCTCCTGCATTACTAGAGCAACCACCCCAGATTATTTCTCTCAATCCATCATCATCAATATCGCATAAAATGGGCTGAGAATAAGAATATGTGTAGCCTGTATTTGATAATGGGAATCCTGGTAGTAAATTTCCTGAAAGATCAAAAACATGAAGCATGTTATAACTTAAAGCCACTACTTCTGGAATTCCATCTCCGGTTATATCACCTGCAGAGATCCCTGCTCCCGGAATATAATCCAGTTCCTGTGGAAAACCAGGATATACGCTTCCATCACCATCATATACATAAACCCAGCCTTGTGGATGACTTCTAACATTTACAAGAATTTCCATGTCTCCATTTGCATCGAGATCAAAAAGACAAACGTTATTTGTACCACCTCCGGCTTGAGTTACAGGAAAACCATTGCAAGCTGTTCCATCTAATTCAAAAGCATAAAGCGCACCAGTGTTAGCATTAGAATTATTGCGGCTTGTGCAGACAATCTCAATTTCCCCATCATCGTCAATATCACCAGCTGCAGGGCTACTCCAAATATAAAAGCTTAACTGAACCGGCCAGCCAGGAACAGTGCTTCCATCCAAATTCAAAGCAGTTATTTTGGTACCAACACCAAAGAGAATTTCTAATTCTGGATCTGCATCCATATTAACATAAATTGCTCCATTTTTACAATTAGAGCCAGTATAACTAATAGGCCAACCATCTGCTACAGCTGGAAGTTCCCTTGTTAAAGTCGTATTACTAATAAGATGTGAATCCAGATCATTTATTAATACTCTGCCTTCCAGATCAGGAACCACTATTTTTTGGATATCCTCTGGTAATTGTGAATAATGAACAATTTCTGCTGATAGTTTTAAAGAGATTAGAATAATAAAAATAATAAACACTTTAAATAGTTTCATAGTTTCTCCCTTAGTATTATTTCTGTTTTCATTAATTGTTTTTCTTTAATTTCGTGTCAACTATCTTGTTTTGTACCAGTAAATCTATTCCAATAACTGTTTAGAATCATAATTTAATTGACATTAGAAAACCTAATTAAAATATAGAATAAAAATAGATAGGAAATTGTATGATAAGGTTAATAGTAATAATATTTGTTTTAATTATATCTGGTTTTGTTACTCAGAAAATGAGTGTGAAAAAAGGTTACTCAAAAGGTTATCTATGGGGCTTACTTTTGGGAATTATTGGAATAGTAATTGTTGCAATTAGACCTTTTAAATTAAATAAAGAATTGATTACAAAAAAAAAGAAATTTGATTTTGGTCCATATTTATATATTTTACCGGCAGCAATTATTATTATTGTTTTCCGTCTGGTCCCAATAATTTTGTCGTTCATAGTCAGTTTTTATGATTGGACGATAACGGGTCCGGGAAAATTCATCGGATTTGAAAATTACATAACGATGTTTCATGATGGTGAATTCTGGCAATCGATGCTTAACACTTTCTATTTGGTGATTTTTGTTGTTCCAATAAGTTTAGTACTTTCACTTGTTTTTGCAAATTTCTTGAATGGAATCGAAAAATTGAAAAGTCTCTTTCGCTCAATATATTTCATTCCTACCGTAACTTCAATGGTTGCTATTTCTATTGTTTGGAAGATCATCTTCAATCAACAAACCGGGCTGGCAAATTTCTTCTTAACTAATATTGGATTTGCTCCGATGGGTTGGTTGGCAGAAAGTCGTGGAGTAATAGACTTATTTCTAAGTAGTATGGGATTTAATTTCAGTGGATTCATTCAATCGTTTTCACATGGAATTGGAATAAACTACAATACTTTGTATTTACTTATGGGAGGTCCCTCACTTGCGTTATTCTGTATTATTATTGTAACTATCTGGAAGGGACTTGGCTACAACACCATTATCTATCTTGCGGGACTGCAGAATATTCCAAAAGTATATTATGAAGCTGCTGATATTGATGGAGCTGGAAAAATACGTCAATTTTTTAAGATCACTTGGCACATGATATCCCCAACTACGTTTTACGTTTTAATGATGACTACAATTGTTACTTTTCAGGTATTCTCACAAATTTACTTGATGACAGGTCCACCCATTGGAGGTCCACTTGGAACAACCAAAGTGATCGTATACTTCTTATTTGATAAAGGATTTGGAGAAAGCAATAACCTTAGTTATGCAAGCGCGATCGCTTTAGTGCTATTTGGAATAATCCTCACACTTACACTTTTCCAAAAACGACTGGAAAAGAAAGTTCACTATTAAAGGTAATTTAATGAAAAAATCAATCTCGTATATAATTCTTAGTGTTTGTGGTTTATTGATGGTTATTCCATTTATTTGGATGTTAACAACTTCTGTAAAATCACAATTAGAAGTTAATAAAGGCAATGTTGGTTTTTTGCCAATTGAACACTATTCAACCTATGAAGAAGATGGAAAAGTTTACAGAATAACTTCTGTTAAGATCGAAGGAGATAGCACTTTCATTCATGTATTTGATGAGAATATGAATCGTATCCGTTCTTACGAAAAAGTTGCCAGTTCAAGAATCATTAATAAAAAAAAGTTTAAATTACATTTTGAAAATTACAAAGAAGCATTCACGAAGGTACCTTTTAAACGGTATTTCATTAATACAGTATTTGTCTCGTTTTCTGTAGTACTTGGAGTGTTGATAACTGGTTCACTGGCTGCTTATGCCTTTGCTACAATGAGATTCAAAGGTAGAGATTTCATCTTTTATCTTTTCATAAGCATGATGATGGTTCCTCAACCGGTTTATCTAATTCCTTCTTATGTATTATTAAATCATCTCGGTTGGATAGATACTTACAATGCACTAATTATACCGTGGATAGCCAATATCTTCACGATATTCCTGCTCCGGCAACAATTTAAAACTATACCATCTGAGTTATTTGATGCAGCTAGAATTGATGGTTGTGGACGCTTTCGAACTTTATGGACATTAGTTCTACCTCTCTCTAAATCGGTAATTGTAACTTCAGCAATATTTGGTTTTATAGGAAGTTGGAACAGTTTTATGTGGCCATTGATCATGACTGATAGTCCTTCTATTCGAGTTCTTCAAGTGGGTCTCAGTTACTTCTCACAGGAAGCATCTGCTCAAACATCTCTTTTGATGGCAGCTTCTACTTTCAGTATTCTGCCGCTGGTTATTTTATTCCTTTTTGCTCAGAAACAGATCATTGCCAGTTTTGCTTCGAGTGGATTGAAGGGATAGGTTCAACAACAAAGAAGAAAGTATTATATATATTGTTCACACTTGGGTAAGTTTGTCTTAGTTCTGTCAAGAAAGTCTAGCTACTCGTTTTAAACAAAAAAGGCTGCTACAATTATATAACCTACTATTCGGAATGAGTAGACTATTATGGAAAATTTAAAGAAATTTATACGAAAGATTCCAGCAGCAATTGTAATGGGGTCACCAACAAATGGTGCCCAAGCAAGAAACAAACTGTAAGTTCCATACTTCCGAACATACCTGATAGCTTTTCTGCCATTTTTGCTTTTTCTAAGTTTAGGAATTAATGGCCTGCCTATTAACCTGCCTATCCAGTAATTTGCAGCACAACCCAAACTATTGCCAATAGAGCAAGCAATAAGTGCAGGTATGGGTGGAGCTCCTGCTGCTAACGCTGCAAGCAATATTGCAGAAGAACTAGCGGGTACGATAGTCGCCGCAATAAATGATGTGAAAAAGAGTGCTATTATACCGTAATTATTTATAAAATCCAGAAGCCAGGGAGATAGATCCATTTATTTATCCTAAACAGCTATATTCATCTGTTTCCCAATTCAATGGATTATTTTGTATATATTGTTTTGTGTTATTCAGATCTTCTTCATTTCTAATAATATGATCATAATAACTTCGCTGCCAAACATGAGCACCTTTGGAATTGCAGATATTATTTATTAATTTTGATGAATTCATTTTGAATCTTCCAATAATTTTGGATAACAACATTTTTCTTCTTTCAATTCGTAGGGGTAATTCACGAATTACCCTATTATTTTGTGATGGATCATCTTCGGGAGATTCGTGAATTGTATGGTTTATTTCGGGCATTTGCCGAATCTTATGGTTTGTTTCAGGCGATTCGTGGATCGCCCCTACAATCCAAATTATGCCGTGGATGTGGTTTGGCATTATCACAAAATCATCCAATTTTATATTATCATAATTCTCTGGGATTTGATACCAACTGGTTTGAATAATTTTACCAACATTATTTAAATGCATCAATCCATTTTCTATTTCACCGAATATCTCTTTCCTTTTGTAAGAACAGATTGTAATAAAATATGCTCCTGAATTTGAATAATTATAATTTTCCAAACGTAAGGAATTTTTTCTTTTCATCAAATAATAATCTGATCTTTTATCTCATGCTCATTCGGTTTCAATTCTAATATTTCCACATTAAATTCGGAAAGCATTTCACGTAAATTCTCCAGAACCGGATTTTCTGTATAGAAATGTCCGGCATCAATTAAGGGTATACGACTATCCAGAACTGTGTGATAAGTAAAATCAGCAGAAACAAAAACATCTGCCCGTCCATAAACTTTGGGTATTAAAGTTGTTCCACTGCCACCACAAACAGCTATTTTCTTTATTTTTGTTTTTGCAGATTTTCCGGCTTTCCATAATTTTATAAATGGAGATTGCAAATTTTTCTTAACTGTTTTGGCAAAATCCTCCAGAGTCATTTCTTGCTTTAAGTCTCCCAACATTCCAAGTCCGTAATTTTCATTTGGGTTTGATTGAAGATTTACGGAATAGGCAGGAGTTTCATAAGGATGAGCTTTTTTCATTGCTTCAATGACTTTGGATAATTTAAAAGAATCTACAAAGAATTCCAATTTGCGTTCAACAACTTTTTCCAATTTGTTTATGCTGCCCAAAATCGGATTACTGCCTTCCTTTGGCATAAACTGACCACTAACTTCATAGTCATTCATACAATTGCTATAATTTCCAATAATCCCCGCTCCAGAAGCAAAGACCGTATCAGCTACTTTCACCATACTATCGGAAGGCACATAAACTGCAATCTGGTAAACTGAAGCTCCCGATTCTGTTGAAAGAAACTCAACATTTTGCAGATCAAGTTTTTTTGCTAAGGCAAAATTTACTCCCTTCTTAATAACATCCAAATTTGTATGAGCGCAAAAAACTGAAATATTATTTTTTATTAATTTAAGATAGATGGGATTCGTGATCTTGCTTATCAGTTTGAAAATTAAAGGATGATGAGAAATTATTAAATCAATATTTTCGTTTATTGCTTTATTGATGGCATTTTCAGTAACATCTAATGTGAGAAGGATTTTTTTTACTTCTTGATTAC
>JAVCCD010000166.1 GCA_030765665.1 Candidatus Tenebribacter mawsonii
AAATAATTAAATACTTCCTGAACATCTGCTTCGTCCATATTTACTTGCCACTCACTATCAGCTACAAAAACATAACAATGTTCACCAACAGCTCTGCATGTTGCTGTAATTTGTACCCAACCAGGAGGCATAACAGAAAGATCATACCGCCAATAAGTATGTGTGTCACCAATTTCATATTCGCGTGAATCACGAGATTTTTTTATCAGTTTGTGAAGTTCCATATCTGCAACTCGATATGATTCGTTTTTTATGTGTGTTTGAAACTCTGAGAAAGATTTGAAATTATCGGCAAATACTGTAAGTGTGACCATTAAAATAAAAACAACTAGTAAATATTTCATTATAACCTCCACCTTATTTTTTCTTTTTTACTTGATCTTTAAAGTGTTTAAATGCCTCTTCTATCATGCCCATACCTTTATAGGTTTGCCCTACATGGAAATTCGTAATGATCTCTTCTTTTGTATTGCTCTCTTTCTGAGATGCAATTCCGTAGCCATAAAGCATTTCCTGATCTGTAAGAAGTGAGTCTAATTTTTCTTGAGCACCTTTATGTTCCGAGTTTAGTTCAATAACTTTATCAAAACATTCAATAGCTTTTGTTATCTTCTTCAAGCCAAGATACGATAAACCAAGATGAAATTGAACTGAAACGACATTAGGATCTTCACTTGCGATTTTTTCTAAACATTTAACAGCTTCTTTAAATCTTCCAGCTGCTTTGTAGGAAATTGACATCTGATAATAACCAAGAGTAGTATTTGGGTTAACTTCATGTAACGATTTAAATGATTTAATAGACATTTTAGTATTTCCGCGGTGATAATAACATAGTCCTTTCCAATAATATGCCATATACAGGTCCGGTACGTTTTCTGTTATCCGATCAAAGTACTCGATAGCTTTAGAGAATTTTGTGGCTCTGTAACAAGCGATTCCCAACCTATAAAGTGCGAGACTGTATTTAGGTTCCGATTCTATAGCTTTTTCAAAAAACCAGATTGATTCACCCATTTCTCCCTTCATGTAATACAATTCACCCAGATTATATACTGTATCCACATCAGAAGGATCAATGTGCAGAATCTTTTTGTATTCTAAAATCGCCTTTTGTAATTGACCACGCATTTTGTATTTTATAGCATTTTCTCTATAAGTATTAATGTCTAACATTTTAGTCTCCTTCAAACAACTTCTTTTCTCATATCCAACGGCAAAAATATCTTACTGCTGTAAAGGAAAAAAGCGCACATATTTCTTGTACGCTTTTTTCTATCTAATCATAATATTTTATTTAACCTTGTCTATTGCCCACTTAATCGCATCTTGCAGCATATCTTCAGGTGGAGTATCAATATAGCCATTATCCATTACTAATTTAGTCATCCCGCGTGAATAATCGATGTCATCTTTTGCTTTTTTAAATGCTTCATCCCAAGTCATTTCAATTCTAGCAACTCCATCTTTGATAGCCTGCATTGCAACATCTGCAGCTTCCACAGCAAATACTCCAGCTTCATCCATTGTCGGAACAATATTTTCAGGATTGATACCGCGTTTCTCTGCATAATATGCCAGAGAATGTGCAGCTGCAATTGCCATATTATCTGTTACTTTAGATGCTCGAACCAGTAATGCACCTTTTAAAATTCCCGGAAAACCAATTGAATTATTTACTTGATTTGGGAAATCACCGCGTCCTGTAGCTGCGATAAAAGCTCCAGCTTCTTTAGCTGCATACGGATATATTTCTGGAATTGGATTGGCACATGTAAACACGATAGATTTTTCTGCCATGGTTCTTATCCACTCCGGTTTTACAGTATCGGGTCCTGGTTTAGAAAGTGCAATCATAACATCTGCTCCAATACACGCTTCTGGGAATTCAGTGATCTTTTCTGGATTTGTACTTTCGCAAAGTTCCCATTTTCTGTAAAAACGTTTATCTGCTTCTATATCAGATCGGTCTGTATGCAATCCACCTTTAGAATCAAACATATACATTTTTTTCGGATCTCCACCTGCTGCAATTATCAATCTGGCAATTGTTGTATTAGAAGCACCTGCACCTAACATTACGATCTTAACATCTTCAATTTTTTTCTCTGCCAGTTTAAGTGCATTGATAAGTCCGGCTAATGTAACACATGCTGTTCCCTGAGCATCGTCATGCCAAACAGGTATGCTACATTCTTCACGTAAAGTATCTAGTACTTTATAACAGTTTGGCTGAGAAATATCTTCCAGGTTAATAGCACCAAAACTATGCTGGCACATTTTAACGAAATCAATGATTTTTTGGGGATCGTTCTTACCATTCTCATCTTTGCTGTCTACACAGAGAGCAACTGCATCCACACCTCCGAGATATTTCATCAGAAATGCTTTTCCTTCCATTACGCCTAAACCACCTGGAGGAGTACAATCACCATCTCCCAAAACCCGTGTGGAATCACTTACCACTGCAACCAAATTCCCGCGGTTGGAAAGATCAAAACTTGTATCGTTGTCATCACGGATAGTTGTGGAAATTTTGGAAACTCCGGGAGTGTACCATACATTGAACCAGTTAAATCCAAATACACCTGCCTTGGGAACCGTCTGAATTTTTCCACCGTAAAATTTGTGAGCATCTTCCGACATTTTTTTTAAAAATAGTGTCTTTCCTGTAGCTATTTGCTCCTGTGAAAAATCCTCAGGGAAAACCTCATTTAAGTTTGTGAGATCCATTTTCAATTTTTCCATAAACTTCTCCTTATATTTTATTATTTCATATTCATCTAACTAAAACCCTCTGCGACTTTGTCGCTTCTCACTGTAAAAAGGGGAGCTGAGCTGTCCCCCTTTGGAAGGGGGAATTAAAGGGGTTTTCTTATCTTTTGTATTGTTCAACACCTGATTTATA
>JAVCCD010000269.1 GCA_030765665.1 Candidatus Tenebribacter mawsonii
ATTTTCATTAACTGCCATATAACGGATCTGTCCCTGCTCTTTTGAATTGAAATGACCACGTCCGCAACCGATTACTTTATCACCTTTAATTGCTATGATATGAATGCTGTCTTTATCAGTTTCATCCTGTTCACTTCCCTTTAGTTGATTCCATGGTTTTCGCAATATTTGCCAGCGTAGATCATAATACAGCTCAAAATCTTGTTCGGTTTTTGGTTCTCTAATAACGATATTTTTACTTTTCATATTTCCTTTGTTTGCATTCCCAAGACGAATTTGGGAACGAGCAAAAAACTTCTTGCTTTTCTTTTGTTCCCTCTCTTGTGTTTGAAGAGAGGGACAGCCTGCCTACGTCGAACTACGGCAAGGCAGGCAGTGTTAGTTTATTTTCTCGAAATCGGAATTTCGAGTTACCTTTAATATTTCAGCATATCTAAAAAGCTTTCGATCCTGAGTTTTGTACGTGCATCCAATTCACCAGGTTGATCACCTTCTATTGTAAGTACCGGAATATCAATATATTTCTTTATAAGAATATTATCGATTTGACGGTGACAGAAAGATTGCGAATAGCTGATAACTGCATCGAGTTTACGATTTTTAATCTCAAGTTGAATATCCTTTAACCTATCGAAAATTGTATATGGATATGTGTAGTGCAGGTATTGATCAACAATATCATTTTCTAAATATGGCATACTGAATTGTCTTTGAATCTCATTGAAGACAACATTAACCTTGTGTTCTAATAAAAAATCATAAAGGTCTGTAATTATGGGCGGAACACCCAGAAAACCAAATCTAAAATCGGTTTTAATTGATTCTCTTTTTGTTGCTTCCAGAATGAATTCATCAAGTCTTATCTCGAAATTTTGGGGATCTCCATTAAAATCGGAAGAATTTACAAGCCAAAGATGATTTTCCAAACCAGTAATTTTATTTTCTTTAAACGTGAGTTCATCAAGATAAATCAATTTTTTTCTGATCTTATCAAGTCTCAATTTTACTTCATCAACTTTAGTATGATTTACATTAAAATATTGTTCAAGTTTTTCTATCTCAGCCGCAAGTTTATTCCTATTTTTGTCATGAGGAAATGAGAATGAAATGACGTCAATATTCTTATCGACCAGAGTAGACATTAATGAATGTGTGTTGGAACAATCACCTTCCACCACTCCGATAACAGCATCCATCTCGGCATCATGGGCTACGCTGTACATTCCTTTTATCCAACTGCAGATATTGCGTGGATAGCCATCAAACTCTGCTTGCTCAACAAAATTATTTGCATTTCCTGATATAAATATGTTGTTCATGTCGATTGGTATATGCCCTGCAGCAAATACAACTTCAACCGGAAAAGATGTTGTAAAACCGATCTTCATAATAACTCCAGATATTCATTCTCAATTTCATCAAGTCGTTTTTTTAATTCATCAATTTCCTTTTTAATTATTTTTACATTGTTTGTCAAAGATTTAACTTTTTGCTTATCAGTATAAATTTCCGGTTTGGAAAATTCAAGTTCATAAAGTTCAAGCTCATCAGTTTTAGAATTTAGAAGTTCAGAAGTGTTTTCTATATTTGCTGACATTTTTTTTAAAACTATGGGGTTTGTAATTCGTTTATCTTTGTTTTTATTTTTAATGTTTTCAGATTTTTTCTTCCTCTCTTTTTGAAAAAAAAGGTCATCTAATTTTTGTGTAGTCTCATTAATTGTCCCAGATTTGAAAATCCACTTTTTCTTTGCAATTTTCTCGATAAAATATCTGTCATGTGAAACAAAAACAATTGTTCCATCGAATTCTTCTAAGGCATCTTCTAAATACGAAATCATATTTATATCAAGATGATTTGTAGGTTCATCTAGTATTAGAAAGTTTGGTTTTTCATGAATTAATTTTGCCAGATATAGTCTGGCTTTTTCTCCACCGCTAAGAACTGAAACTTGCTTCTCAACTTCATCTCCAGTGAAACCATATTTTGCTAAATAAGAAAACACATAACCTTTTGGTGCTAAAGGCACAAGCTGCCAAATTGTTTGCATTACAGTTAATGAGTCATCAAGCTCAAGATGCATTTGATCGTAATATCCAATACGCAAACTAGCCCCTTTTTTTGCAATACCAGTTTGTGGATGTATCTTCTCGTTCATGAGTTTTAAAAATGTAGTTTTTCCGCAACCGTTTGTTCCCAAAATTGCAATTTTATCTTGATAGAACATTCGTGTATTTACGTTGGAAGCTAATGTATTCCCAGGAAATCCAAAACTCATATTTTCAAAGGTGTAAACATCATTTCCACTACGTTTTTCGGTTTTAAAATTTAATTTAATTTTCTTTTCATTTTTGGGCAGGTTAGTCCTTTCAACTTTCTCTAACCTTTTTTCTAGTTCCTTTGCTCTAACAAACATTTTTTCACTATCTCGTGCACGTCCCCAAATTCGGTATTGATCAATCTGTTTTTCCATTTTACCGATCTTCTTCTGCTGTTTACGAAAAGTCTTTTCTTGTAGCTCTAATCGCATTTGTAACTGTTCTCTGTATTGACTGTAATTTCC
>JAVCCD010000021.1 GCA_030765665.1 Candidatus Tenebribacter mawsonii
AAATATCTTTGGCAAAAGGTTCTGATAAAGAGAAATATAAAGTGATATTACAGCAGATCCAAGAAAAACTGATAACCAATTATTCTCCAAAATCTTCAACTGCTGAAGCATTTAGAATTTTACGTACTAATATAGTTTCCCGAAAGAAGAATTCAGAATGCACAACATTACTTATTACAAGCTCCGGACCGAAAGAGGGAAAATCCACAATTCAGGCTAATATGGCTACTGCTTTAGCACAAATGGATGCTAAAGTAATTTTAGTTGATTTGGACCTCAGGCGCCCGATGGTTCACAAGATCATGGGTTTTGATAAAGAGATCGGCATAAGTGATTTCCTTATAGATAAATCTACTAAGATTGAGAGTGTTATTAAAACAACTAATATGAAAAATCTTGATATTATAACTAGTGGTATAATACCTCCAAATCCATCAGAATTACTTGCATCCAAACGTATGGATGAAGCAATTGAAAGCCTTAAGGAAAAGTATGATTATGTCTTATTCGATTCACCACCAGTTATTGCAGTAACTGATTCGATGGTAATGGCTAATAAGGTTGACATACTCATACTCGCCATTCGTGTTGATCAGGCTGATAAGAATGTTGTTAAAAGGACAAAAGAACTTCTAGAAAATATCAAAGTAGATATTACTGGTGTTGTTATTAATGGTATACAACCTCATCGATATTATAATAGTTACGAATATAATTATTATTACTATTATTATTATGGAAAAAGTGAAGAAAACAAATCTAAGAATAAGTTCTTCGGCAAAAATAAACCTCTTTCTTGATGTCCTTGCAAAACGTCCTGATGGATATCATCAGATAAGAACAATTTTTACTGAAATTGAGCTTGCTGATATAATAAATTTTGCTTTGACAAAAAAAGGTACTGTTAAAATTTTGTCAGACATAGACTTTGTAAGTGTAAAGGAAAATTTAATTTACAAGGTTGCGGTCTTTATAAAAGAGAAATATAATGTGAAATTTGGTGTGGAAATAAATTTGCAAAAAAAAATTCCCATTTCGGCAGGAATGGGTGGTGGAAGCAGTAATGCAGCCAGTACGATCATGGCTCTTTCTGAGTTATGGGATATTAATCTTCCTAAAGAAGAAATGCATGAAATTGCAAAAAACTTTGGGAGTGATATTAACTTCTTTTTAGAAGGTGGCTGTGCTTTAGGTGAAAATCGTGGAGAAAAGATATCCTATCTTAAGCAGATACAGTTAGATAATATCTTCTTGGTAAATCCTGGTTTTGGGATTTCCAGTAAAGAAGCTTATGATGCAGTTTTATTAGATAATTATGAAAATAACGATTGGACAAAACTTATAGAAGAAGAAAATACTCTATTGTGTTATAATAAACTCCAGGAAGGGGTTTGCAAAAATTACCCTGAGATCAAAAAGATAATAGATCATTTATTAGAAAACGGAGCTAAGCAAGCAATATTATCTGGAAGCGGAGCTACTGTAATTGGCTTCTGCATAGATAGAGCAACTGCAGAGAGATTTTCAAAATATTATTCTGATATAGGTTATTGGAATTACATTACTAAAACGAAAGGAGTACAAAATGAACATTACAGATGTTAAGGTTTTTCTTAGAGAAAGTAATCAACTCAAAGCATTCGTTAATATTGTTATAGACGATGCATTCATCATTAGAAACATTAAAGTTATCGAAGGTGATAATGGACTTTTTGTTGCAATGCCAAGCCGTCGCGTAAGCTCCGGAGAATATCGTGATATTGCTCATCCAATAAATACTGAAACAAGAAACATGGTTGAACATGTTATTGTTGAAAAGTATAAAGAAGTTCTGCAGAAAGCATTGTCTTCTGCAAATGCAGGTTCTGAAAAGAAGGTTGAGAAACCAGTTGAAGAACCATCAGCAGAACCTGCTACAGAATAAAAATTAAATGTTTTCAAGATTAAAAATATTTGCAGGAAATTCTAATATTGAGTTAGCAAATGAAGTTTCAAAACTTTCAGGTATTCCACTAGGAGATGCCGAGGTTTTCAAATTTTCTAATGATAACTCATTTGTTAAGATCAATGAAAATGTTCGTGGTGCTGACACTTTCATAATTCAACCAACTTGTTTCCCTGTTAACGACAACGTTATGGAATTATTCATCATGATTGATGCATTAAAGCGTGCTTCAGCTGCAAGAATAAATTGTATTATTCCAATTTTTGGTTATGCTCGTTCCGATAAAAAGGATCAGCCCGGTGTAGCTATCACTGCAAAATTAATTGCCGATCTACTTACAAAAGCAGGTGCAAACAGAGTTGTAGCTATGGATCTCCATTCAGATCAAATACAAGGTTTTTTTGATATCCCTGTTGATCATCTACATTCAACCCCAATATTTGTTAGATATTTCAAAGCAAATCTTGATTTGTCAAATACGGTTGTTGTTTCACCGGATACTGGTGGTACTGCAAGAGCAAGATTTTTAGCAGAACGTCTTGATTGTTCTTTGGCAATTGGTGATAAGCGACGGACTGGGAATAATGATAATGCAGAAATTCTAAATATTATTGGCGATGTTGAAGGAAAAACTGCAATTCTTTTTGATGATATCATTGATACTGGTGGAAGTTTATGTAAAATATCCAAAGCACTTATAAACCAAGGTGCAAAAGAAGTTTATGCTGCATGTGCTCATGGCATTCTTTCGGGAAATGCAATTAGCAATTTAGAAGAATCACCCATAAAGAAATTATTCATTACAGATTCAGCTCCATTAAACGAAGAGAAAGCTAAATGTAAAAAAATCGTTCAACTTTCTATCGCTGAATTATTGGCTAATGCTATAAAGAAAATTCACATTGAAGAATCTTTAAGTATCTTATTTAGATAAAACATAAAATCCACAGAGTGGGATTTCAACGGAGGAAAATATGAATATAAATATTAATGCTGAAAAAAGAAGTTTGGGGAAAAAATCTAATCTTAATGAATTGAGAAGCAAAGGTTTGATACCTGGTATAATCTATGGAGCAGGACAAGAAGGAATTAAAATTTCTTTCAACTCACGTGAATTTGCACGCGAATATAAAAAGTCTATCGGAGCAGTTGCATTTTTTGATATTACTGTTGATGGAAAGATTTTTAAAACCTTCATAAAAGAAAAACAAGTTCACCCATTAACAAGAGAAATAGTTCATATCGATTTCTTAGAACTTCACAAAGGTAAACCAATTACAATTGATGTTCCAATAACTTTTACTGGTGAAGCAATTGGAGCAAAGGAAGGCGGAGTTTTTGAGATCATACATAGAGTAATTCAGGTCACATGCCTTCCAAAAGATATTCCAGATGAGATTAGATACGATATTTCAGAAATGGACATTGGAGACTCTATTCACCTTAGAGATCTTAATATTTCTGAAAGTATGAACACAGAGTTAACTGATGATATTACAATTGCCATTTTAAGTGTTCCTAAAGTTGTTGAAGAAGCTGTAGAAGAAGTTGAAGGCGAAGAAGGAGCCGAAGGCGTTGAAGGTGAAGACGGTGATAAAGCTGCAGAAGAAGAGAGTTCTGAAAAAGATTCTGAATAATGAGATTGGTTGTTGGGCTTGGTAATCCAGGAAAAAAATATAAATCAAACAGGCATAATATTGGTTTTTCATTTCTGGATCTTTATTTCAAAAAGCTTGATCTAAAATTTAAAAGAAGAGTCAAATATGATTATCTGATTTCAGATAATTTGATCTTTATAAAACCCAAAACTTACATGAACAGAAGTGGCGATGCAATCACTTCTGTTATGACAAAATATAGGATTGATGAAATTCTTGTCATTGTCGATGACATTCATCTTCCTGTTGGAGATATCAGAATACGAAAAAGTGGTGGCAACGGTGGTCATAACGGACTTCGTTCCATTGTCAGTTCTCTAGGCTCTGATGAGTTTGGGAGAATCCGTATTGGAGTTGGTTCCCCAGAAGAAAAGGAACTTTCCAATTATGTTCTTTCTGATTTCTCGAAAAATGAAGTTGCAACATTAAATGTTGTATTTGATCTTTTGAATATTCTACTGGAAAGTTTTCAAAATTCTGATTTTAATCAGATGGTAAATGAGTACAGTAAATATAAAAAATCCTATTCTGAGAAAATATTAGATTCTCAGGATCGATAGATAGTAAAATATTCTTACTATCGTAAAATGACCAAAGGAGGAAAAATGCTTAATAATTATGAAAGCATGGTCGTGATCACTCCAACTCTTAGCGAAGAAAACGCGAAAAAAGAAAATGAGTCGATCAAAGATTTCATCAAAGAAAACGGTGGTGAGATCATTAACTCAAACGAGTGGGGCAAGAAACGCTTAGCTTATCAAATTAACAAATTCAAAGAAGGCTACTATTTCATCAACTATTTCACTCTCGATTCTACTAAATTAACTGAACTAGACCGTTTCTACAAGCTTCATGAATATGTTATTCGTAATAATATTTTAACTAAATAGGGAGATATTATGTCAAAAGAACTGAGGTTCCCACATGTTAATTCGATGATTATTAGTGGAAGGCTAACCAGAGATGTAGAGTTACGTTATCTTCAGAATGGTACGGCTGTTGCAAAATTCTCTCTTGCGTTCAATAGAAATTTTCAGAAGAATGGTGAATGGCAACAAGAAACTGGTTACATCGATGTAGTTGTTTGGAGCAAGCGCGGTGAGCAATGTGCTGAATATTTGCATAAAGGTAGCCCAGTGCTTGTAGAAGGTTATTTAAAAACTCATTCTTATGTTGATAAGAACGAACAGACCCGAAAGGTTGTAGAAATTGTCAGCACAAAGGTTTCTTTCTTAGAGAAAGAAAGTTATGACTCTAACTCAAATGAAGAATATCAACCTTCTGATAATGCAAATAATAAGAGTGCAAAACAACCTGTTGCAGAAGTAACAGATGACGATGTACCATTCTAGAAAATTGAAGGAGAAAATAATGGAAGAAAAAATAGAAAAAGCCAGTACAAATACTACTGCAGCTAAGCCAGCTGAAGTTAGAATAGAAAGACCGTATTCTAGACCAAGGCCACCTCAAGATAGGGACAACAGAAGAAAGACCTTTAAACCAAGAGGCAAATTTCTTTTTAAAAAGAAAGTATGCTTCTTCTGTAAAAACAAAGATGCTGTAATTGATTACAAAGATGTAGGTTTATTGAAGAGATTTATTGCCGAAAGCGGCAAAATAACACCAAGACGTTTCACAGGTGCTTGCACAAAACATCAAAGAAAAATTGCTGTTGAAATTAAGAAAGCACGTCATATGGGTCTTCTTCAATATACAGATAAACATAAATACTAAATTGTGATTCTGTTAGCAGTAATATCCGTTGTTATCGCAACGTTATCCCCATTTTGGGGATTGATCTTTATAATCGCATTTAGTGGCAAATACCAAAAGAATAGAAATCTATTCTATTACGTGTATTTTGGATTATTAATTTTATTGTTCCTTTTAAGAATAATTGATGTTATCTCATTTATGAATCTATTAATTGGAGTAGGATTAACTTCTGCTCTATATTTATGGAGTTTACAGCGAACAATTAACTTCATAAATGCTATAATTTCAGTTTTCTTTCTTAATATTTCTTTTGCAGTATTACGTATGTTTATTTTCGGTAAGCAATATGCAGAAATAATTGCTGAAGAAATAGTAACATATAAGGAATTCCTAAATCAATCATTCCAAAATAACACTGAACAGTTAACTTTGTTGTTAGATTTCACAGATACATTTCAACGAATATTCACAAAATATTATGTTGGGATATGGGTATTTACTATAGTACTAGCAATATATATTGGAACAATATTCCTTTCTAAAAAGGGAAGTTTGAACTGGGTGCATAGAAAAATTCGAATGCCTTTTTATCTGATATACATTTTGATTGCAGCTTTAGCAGGGTTCTTGCTACCGAGTACTCATACTTTTGGTATAAACGCACTAATCATGATCGCACCATTATTTTTGATCCAGGGGATATCAATTTTAGATTTCTACTGGGGAGATTTTTTTAAAAGATCAAAAATTCTACTTTTTTTATTGATCGTTTCAATGGTGTTTAATTATTTTATATTAATATTAGTTGCTCTTATCGGGCTTACTGATATTTGGTTTAATTTTAGGAAAATAGATATGGAGGAAATAGATGGAAGTAATTTTAACTAGAGACATAAAGGCTTTAGGTGAAGCCGGAAAACTTGTAAAAGTAAAACCTGGACATGCCAGAAACTATCTTTTACCAATGGGATTTGCTATACCTGCAAGCCCAAGAAATATCGCAAAAATTGATGTGATAAAAAAGCAAGCTGCTGAAGATAAACTTGCCTTACATGGAAAATATTCAGAGATCATAAAAAAAATGGATGGTGTTGAACTTACATTTGCAAGAAAAGCTGATGAGAATAATCACTTATTCGGTTCTGTATCAGAAAACGATATAGTAAAAGCACTTGCCGAAAAAGAGATTGAAATTCATAAAGCTGACGTTGTTATGGAAAAACACCTCAAGGAAATTGGAACTACTGATGTTGTAATTAGTTTTATGACTGAATTACAAACTACAGTTAAAGTAAATATTGAAGTTGAATAACAAAAAGAGGGGAGGAAAACTTGAAAAAGATTATTAGTATTATTGGATGGATTGTTTTACTATTAGCATTCGCATCTTTAGGACTTTCTTCAGATGATCCAACATTTGGATTTTTCTTTTATTTGGTGTTCTTTGTTGCAACTTTTGCACTTGTGTATCTATATATAAAGAAACACCAAAGAAAAACTGAGATCGATCCAAAAAAAATTGCTTTAGTATATAAAATATCGGGCATTGTCTTGCTTTTAGTCGCTCTTTTCAGTCCAATAATGGCTCTCAAAAAAATTGGCCTTCCAATTCTGCCAAATATCTTGATATTTTTAGCAACACTCATATTGATCGGATTGAGTGTATTTGCAATAAAACTTATTAATGATGGTAAACAGAAAAAAATCCTGGGATATGTTCTTCTGATTCTGATTTCTGCAATTCCTGCAGTTTTTGCGGTAACATTCTTATCAACTTATTTTCCTAATGCTTATAATGCACTTGGGACATCATACTGGGCAATCGTATCGGTTGCAGTTTTTTCTTGGTGGGGATTCACCCTTTATTTAAAAAAGGATTAGATCCCTTTATTGTGGCAGTTAGTTGTTCATGAAATCTTTAAAAACCAGCAATGCTGTAAAAGACTTAGTCTTCAGTATTGCCGGTAAAGAAAATCATGATCTGATTGCAGTTGCGTTTGGTTGGAAAACTATAGTTGGTAATTTATTGGCAGAGCGTGCTTCAATAGTTAAATTGGAAAATAATGTGCTTTTCATTGCCGTTACCAACAATGTATGGATGCAGGAATTAGTTCTTAGAAGATCACAATTAATTAGTGATATCAGCAGAAAACTAAATGTTAAGCTATCTAATATTGTTTTCTTTATGAAACAAAATCAACAAAGAAGTAAACGTGGGTAAATCATGATAAAAATAGCTCCATCACTTCTCTCAGCGGATTTTATTCGCTTAGAAGAAGAGATCTGTAAAATTCAAGATGCCGGTGCAGACATTTTGCATTTAGATGTTATGGATGGTCATTTTGTTCCCAACCTCACTTTTGGATTACCCGTTATTAAGCAGATCAAAAAATTTGCAAAGATCCCAATTGATGTACATTTGATGGTTTCGAATCCGGATGTATATTTAGAAACACTCGGTAAATGGAATATTGATTATGTGTCGTTTCATCAGGAAGCTGAAAACCATATTCACAGACAATTAAAAGTTCTTCAAGATTCCGGTGTAAAAGCTGGTATAGCCTTGAATCCTGCAACTCCTGTAGAAACGATATTTCCAGTAATTTCTGATCTTGATTTTGTACTTATAATGAGCGTTAATCCCGGTTTTGGTGGACAGAGTTTTATCCCACTTGTATACGATAAAATTGAGAAACTACGTAAATTAGCTGATCAAGTTAATCCAGATTTGGAAATCGAAGTTGATGGTGGAGTTAACAATATTAATGCACCAAAACTCATCAGCAAAGGTTCTGATATTCTGGTTGCAGGTTCGTTCGTTTTTGGATCAGCCGATTATAAAAACCAGATCCAAAGTTTAAGAGACAATCATGTTTAACAGTTTAACCGAACGCTTTGATTCCATTTTCCGCAAATTAAAGGGACATGGAAAACTCAATGAACAAAACATCAAAGAATCAATGCGCGAAGTACGTCGTGCTTTACTAGAAGCTGATGTAAATTTTAAAATAGTTAAAGAATTCATTAATGATGTTAGTGCCAAAGCGGTGGGAACAGAAGTAATGAAAAGTCTTACTCCCGGACATCAAGTTGTTAAGATCGTACATAATCAACTTATTGATCTGATGGGAAGTAAGAATTTCAAAGTTAAATTACACGATAATAAACTCAATAAGATCATGATGGTTGGTTTACAAGGATCAGGTAAAACTACTTCTTGTGCAAAATTAGCCAGTAATTTCCGTAAACAATCCATAAACCCAACACTCGTTGCCTGTGATGTTTATCGTCCGGCTGCTATTCAGCAATTAAGGGTTTTAGGAAAGCAGTTATCAATTCCAGTTTATGCAGATGAAAAACAGAAGAATGTAATTAAGATAGCAAGAAAAGCTATCAGGGAATCTGAGAATTCCGATACAAATCTTCTAATCTTTGATACTGCAGGAAGATTGCATGTTGATGAGAAAATGATGAAAGAGCTTAAAGATCTTAAAAAACTCTTGAAGCCTGATTATATTTTCTTCGTTGCTGATGCAATGACAGGACAGGATGCTGTAAATATTGCTAAGGAATTTAATAATCTGTTAGAGTTTGATGGTGTAATCCTCACAAAAATGGATAGCGACGCACGTGGTGGTGCAGCACTTTCTATAAAAGCAGTTACAGATAAACCTGTAGTATTTGTTGGAACCGGTGAAAAAATATCTGATCTGGAAGAATTCCATCCCGATAGAATGGCAAACAGAATTCTGGGTATGGGTGACGTATTAAGTTTCATCGAAAAAGCGGAAGCCAATATTGATATGCAGGAAGCTGAAAAACTTGCAAAAAAACTCCAGAATAATCAGTTTACTTTTTCAGATTTCCTTTCTCAATTGCAGCAAATACAAAAGATGGGGCCAATGGACCAATTAATGGGTATGATCCCAGGTATGAGTGGAAAAGCAATGAAGGGAATGAAGGTTGATGAAAAAGATATCAAACATATTGAAGCTATTATCTACTCAATGACACCACAAGAAAGAGACAAGCCAACAACCATTAATGGAAGCCGCAGACATCGCATTGCTAAAGGAAGCGGAACTTCCATTCAACACGTAAACAGGCTACTCAAACAATTTGAGCAGATGAAGAAAATGATGAAACAATTTAGTAATCCAAAATTTATGAGCAAAGGTATGATGCCGTTCTAAATATTGGAAAATTGAACTAATGTGGATTAAGGGGCAAAACTGTTTTATAACTTTTTGCATTTCAATAAGTTAAAACAGTATCTCGGGTATCTAGAAAATGCTTGACGATAAATGCCTAAAAAAAAGTTAATCCTTTTTAGTAATTAAAAAAAGTTTAATAAGAAATAAGGAGTCGACATGGTTAAGCTAAGGCTTAAAAGAATGGGTAAAATTGATACACCTTTTTACAGAATTGTAGTATTAGATTCACGAAAAAAGAGAGATGGTGCTTATATTGAATCTCTGGGATATTACGATCCAAAAACTGATCCACTTACATTAAAAGTTGATACAGATAAAGCTATTCAATGGTTACAAAAAGGAGCACAACCTTCAGATACAGTAAGATCTTTACTTCGTAAAGCCGGAGTATTAGAAAAATGGCATAATTTGAAAAACGATATAGCCGAAGGTGAAGAAAAAGAACCTAAAAAGACAGCAACTAAGAAAAATGCACCAAAGAAAACAGTTAAAAAAGAGACAAAACCTGTTGAAGAAAAACC
>JAVCCD010000133.1 GCA_030765665.1 Candidatus Tenebribacter mawsonii
AAGGAAATTAGTATGAAAGTACAGGAAAAAATTAAAAATTTAGAATGGTTGCGTAAAGAGATAATTGGACGAAATATGCTCTTTGAAACATGTTACGGAAAAAAACCACTTGTCTATGCTGACTACACTGCCAGTGGACGTGCTGTGAATTTTATTGAGAATTATCTAACCGATCTTTATAAATATTATGCAAACACTCACACAGAAGATGATTTCACCGGCAAAACTATGACCACACTCATGCATGACGCTGAAAAAGAAATCAAACGGATGGTGAATGCAGGATCTTCCGGTAAGATTATTTTTAGTGGAACCGGAGCAACGGGTGCAATTTCTAAACTTCAGCAGATTATTGGAGTCTATTGGCCTCCAACTACAAAAAAAAGGATTAAAGATTACCTACGAGAACCCCTGGAAGGTGCAAGTGATCAAAAGAAAGAATGTCATACTGGTTTCCTCAACAAAATTGAGGGTAGCAGACCGATGGTATTTGTAGGACCATATGAGCATCATTCAAACGAAGTAATGTGGCGGGAAACATATTGTGATGTCGTAGAAATTCCATTAAATGAAGCAGGCTTGATCGATCTAGATACTTTAGATAAAGAACTGGCTGATCCAGAATACGCTGAACGTGAGAAAATAGGTTCTTTCAGCGCCGCTTCCAATGTTTCTGGTGTGCGAACAGACGTTTACGAAGTTGCACGTATTCTTCATAAACATGGTGCAATTGCCTGTTTCGATTTCGCTGCCTGTGCACCTTATATTGAAATCAATATGAACCGAGATGATATTAGTTATTTTGATGCAATCTATCTGTCTCCTCATAAATTTATAGGAGGACCAGGATCAAGCGGAATTCTAGTTTTCAATGAAAGAATATATAAGAAGGATCTACCTCCTACAGTTGCAGCCGGAGGTACTGTTGATTTCGTAACATTAGATCGTGAGCATTATATCGAGGATATTGAAACTAGAGAGAAGCCTGGAACACCGGGAATTATGCAGGCAATTAAAGTAGCTTTGGCGTTCCAATTAAAAGAAAAAGTTGGTGTACAGACAATTGAAGAGATAGAAAAGTATTATCTGACAAAGTTTTATGACTATTATAAAAATAATGAAAAAATTCAATTTTATGGTCCAATTGATCCTGAAATAAAACTGAATATAATTCCTTTTAATATTGTGCATAAAGAACGTGTGTTTCATCATAAATTTATTACAAAATTAATAAACGATCTATTTGGAATTCAGACACGCGCAGGATGCTCTTGTGCAGGTCCTTATGGTCATAGATTACTTGGTATCTCAAAAGAAATTTCGCGCTATTATCAGTGTGCTATTGGCGTAGATAAATATAGTGGAGTAAAACCAGGTTGGGTCCGCCTGAACTTTCATTACACACTTTCTGAAATTGAGTTCAATTACATAATCCAAGCTCTTGATTTTGTAATTGAGAATGCGGATCTATTCCTACAAGAATACAATTTTGATTTCTCTACGGGTGATTGGTTTCATGTTGAGCATAAAAGGTCTAAAAGATTAATGACTCTTGATCTTGAGTCCGTAATGAAAACACCAAAATATATACAGAAAGATTGTGGAGATTGCAGTAAAATATTTGCTGATAGATTAAAGTTTGCGACTAAGAAGGCAACTGAACTTAAACCTGTAGAATATTACCCAACTTTTAATAAATCTCTTGAAAACCTAATGTTTTTCTATGTAAAAAATTATTACAATTTAAAAGGAATGAGTTGTGGTTAGAATTAAACGAGCGTTAATAAGCGTTTCAAATAAAACAGGAATTGTAGAATTAGCAAAAATACTGAAAGAATTTGGTTGTGAGATTATCTCAACTGGTGGAACCAAAAAAATACTGGAAGAAGCTGAAATTGAAGTAACAGAAATTTCTAAAGTAACTGGAAATCCAGAAGCATTTGGTGGTAGAATGAAAACGATTTCATTCAATATCGAGTCCGCCTTATTGTATGATCGTGAAAAAGATGCAAATGAAGCTGAAAAACTTGGAATTAATCCGATTGATCTGGTTGTTTGTAACCTGTATCCATTTTCAGAAGTAAAATCCTCAGGTGCTGATTTTGATACATTGATCGAGAATATTGATATAGGTGGACCCACAATGGTTCGTGCTTCAGCTAAGAATTTCAAATATGTGGCAACAATTACAGATATAAAAGATTATTCAAAAATTATTTCTGAATTAAAAAGTAATGAAGGTCAGATTTCTTATAAAACCCGATTTGAATTGATGAGAAAAGCTTTTAATCATACTGCTGATTATGATGCAATGATCGCAACATCAATGGATGAAAAAGCAAATGAAAAAAGCATTCGTCTGCATTTTTCGGGTGGGAAGAAATTACGTTATGGAGAAAACTCACATCAAGCAGGATTTTTCTATAGAGAAGTGGGGAAAATTGATTCACTTTATGATATGAAAGTTTTGCATGGGAAGGAAATTTCCTACAATAACTTGAACGATATTCAAGGAGCAATCGATTCAGTGAAAGATCTTCAGAGGTTTGCTGTAAGTGTGATAAAGCACAGCAATCCATGTGGATTGGCGGAAGCTGATGATCAATTAACTGCTCTAAAACTTTCTTGGGCAGGAGATCCGGTTTCAGCTTTCGGTTCCATAATTGCCTTTAATAAACCTGTTGAACTGAAAACTGTGGAATTCTTTGAATTGAATAATGAAGATAAAACTAAACGTAAATTTGTGGAAGTTATCATAGCACCAGGTTACTCAAAAGAAGCACTCAAGTATTTGGAATTCCACAAAAGTCTGCGCATCGTAGAATTTGATCCTATAATCTGCCAGCGCGAAATTGATTTTAAGTATTTACACAATTCACTTTTAGTGCAGGATGCTGATAATTTATTATATGATAAAATGGAAGTAGTAACCAAGAGAAAGGTGGATGTTGAATCTAAAAAAGGACTTATCGAATTTGGATTAAAAGCAATGCGACAGGTAAAATCTAATTCAGTTGTTTTAGTTAGGGAATTAGAGGTGGGATCGTTCCAACTACTTGGAATGGGAGCAGGACAACCAAATAGATTGATATCTACAAGACTGGCAATTGAGAAAGCGACCGAAAACTTGACGATGGAATTTGATGGGGAAGATGTCATTTCATATTTTGATCAGGAATTCAGCAAAGCAATTTTGGTATCAGATGCGT
Source organism: Candidatus Tenebribacter mawsonii (assembly GCA_030765665.1). Classification (GTDB taxonomy): domain Bacteria; phylum Cloacimonadota; class Cloacimonadia; order Cloacimonadales; family TCS61; genus Tenebribacter; species Tenebribacter mawsonii. Next base: position 3,210 of record JAVCCD010000133.1, read on the forward strand.
TTTTCCCATTTCCAGATAATGTGGTTACGGCTTCGCAAGTTGGCATCAAAACCATTGTGCAACCCGGTGGTTCTATGCGAGATAAGAAAGTAATAAGAGCTTGTAATGATCTTGATATTGCTATGGTGTTCACAGGCACCAGACATTTTAAGCATTAAAGGATTAACCGGAAAGAACGGAAAGACGCAAAGGAAAGAATAGGGAAAAAATTGGTATCATCCTGAGCGAAGTCGAAGGATAGAACCAAATTATAATAAATATGTGTGAAGAGATTCAGCAGCAGAAGCTGCTGAAGTTAATGTTTACAAAGCGGAAGCTTCGTAAAGAGGTTATCTGGATTGGTAAGTTTGTATTTGTTCGTTTTGTTAGTTGCTAAATAAAAATTAGAGAAAGAGGTAAATAATGAATTGTTTAGGAAACTTTTACACTCCACAGATGAAGGTTATTCATCGGGGAAAAGTGCGTGATAGTGTGCGTATTGATAAAACGACAAGAATGATTGTTGTATCTGACAGAATATCAAGTTTCGATAGCGTATTGAATAACTTCATTCCACAAAAAGGTGCTGTTCTAACAGGAATAACTAACTTCTGGTTCGAGAGAACAAGACACATTATAGATAACCACTTCATAAAAATGATAGATCCTAATATTAGTTTGGTTAAGGAAGCTAAACCTATCAAAATAGAGATGATAGTACGAGGTTATTTAACAGGATCAATGTGGCGAGGATACAAAAATGAAAAACGGAATTTCAGTGGCGTTCTTGCACCAGACGGGTTGAATAAAAATGACAGATTTCCAACTCCACTAGTAACACCTACAACAAAAGAAGACTCTGATCGTCCCATTACACCTGAAGATATTGTTAAGGAAGGTTGGACTACAAAAGCAATTTATGATGAGATGGAAAAAATTTCGCTGGAGTTATTTGACTTTGGAAGTAAATTACTTGAAGAAAAGGGAATTATTTTGGTTGATACAAAATATGAATTTGGTATTATCGATGGTAAAATAGTTCTTATTGATGAAATTCATACACCTGATTCATCAAGATTTTGGAGTTTGGAAGATTACACAAAAGATTCCACAAAAGTAGACTCGATTGATAAGGAATATGTTCGTCAATGGTTATTGGCAAATAAAGTAGATGGGAAACTTCCAAGTATTCTAACTGATGAGGTTATAGAAGAAACTAACAGGCGCTATCTGGATATCTACAAAAGAATTACAGGTGAAAAATTGAGCTATGATTTTAATGAGGATATTTACGACAGAGTTAAGAGAAATTTGATCTCGGAAGGATTGATAAAAGATGGTTATGTTATAATCATTATGGGATCTCCAATGGACCTGCCACATTGTGAGAAGATCAAAGCACATCTTGATAAATATGATGTATATGTTGATATGAGAGTAACTTCTGCTCACAAAAACGGAGAAAGAATTGGAGAAATTACTGAAACATACAATAATTCTTTTGAACCCGGCTGCGTAATTGCAGTTGCTGGAAGATCAAACGGACTTGGTGGAGCGTTAGCTGCAAACCTAGCCATTCCGCTTATAAATTGTCCTCCATTTAAAGACAAAGTTGATATGATGGTTAACATAAATTCGTCATTAGTAATGCCATCTGCAACACCTGCTTCAACAGTTATAGATGTGAATTCAGCTGCTCTTGCTGCTCTTAGGAGCCTAAATCTACAAAGATTAAAAACAGTTTTCAGAAATGAAATTCAGGATGTGAAGGAATCTCTTATTAAAGCAGATAATGAGATACGGAATAGTAAGCATCGAACAAAACTAACTAAACGAACTTTCTGAGGAGTTATGTTGAAAGATTTAATATATATGGATGAAAGCTTCAAAATCAAACAAGCTTGTATAGAAGTGCGAAAAAGGCTTGGGAATGGTTTCTTAGAAAAAGTGTACGAACATGCTCTAATAATAGAACTGGAATTACTTAAATTCAATGTGGAATCACAAAAGACTATAAAAGTAAAATATCGTGATCAAATAATCGGAGATTATAAAGCTGATCTTATAGTTGATAATAAGATCATTATCGAATTAAAATGTGCTGAAAGAATTAGTAATCTTCATAAAGCTCAACTTCTCAACTATTTAAAAGTAACAGGATATAAATTAGGGATTTTAATTAACTTTCCAAACAACAGAAAGGGATTTGATTATGAAAGGGTACCCAATTTATTGGAACAAAATTCTTAAGAAAACAAAAAAAGAGTTCGTATAGTTAGTTTTGTTAGTTGCAAAAAAAGGAGAAGTATGAATATTGCAGTTATTGGTTCAGGTGGCAGGGAACATGCTATTGCCTGGAAATTATCACAAAGTAAATTGGCAGATGAAGTTTATGTTCTTCCCGGAAATGGTGGAACTGAAAATAATGTAGATATAGATATAAACGATTTTGAAATGCTACTGAATTTCTGCAGGCATAATACAGTTGAACTTATCTTTGTTGGACCGGAAGATCCTTTAGCGAATGGTATCGTGGATTACTTTGCTGGTTCCCCGGTAAAAGTTTTCGGACCAGATAAAGCTGGTGCACAGTTAGAGGGCTCAAAGATCTTTGCAAAAAGATTCATGCGGGAATATGGTGTTGCCACCGGATTTTATCAGGAATTTGGAGGGGCAAATAAAGATTGCTGTCAGCAGTTAACAATTTTTCCGAAAGATACAATAAAGAAGATGAATGGTAAATGTGTTATCAAGTATGACGGATTAGCTGCCGGAAAAGGTGTTTTTGTCTGTTCCAATGAAGAAGAGGCTCTCGCTGCTTTGGATGAAATCCATCAGAAATATGGGGAAGACGCATCCTACCTGATCGAAGAAAGACTGGAGGGAAATGAACTCTCAATTCTTGCCTTCACTGAAGGAGATGATTATCAGTTATTACTTCCTTCACAGGATCACAAACAATTATTGGATGGAGATAAAGGACCTAACACAGGTGGAATGGGAGCATTTTGTCCAGTTCCATTCTATAATGAAGAACTCAAAAAACAAATTGAAAATGATATAATCGAACCAACAATGAAAGGAATCAAAGCCGAAGGTTTTAACTACAAAGGTGTAGTTTATTTTGGTTTGATGATAACCAAGACAGGACCGAAACTATTGGAATATAATGTTCGCCTTGGTGATCCTGAAACAGAAGTTGTATTACCAGCTATGAAAAGCGATTTGGTAGAGCTTATACTCTCATGTTTTGATGGCACTTTAAAAGATTATAAAATGGAATTTAATAAAGGATTCTTTGTAGATATTGTACTAGTTTCAGGTGGTTATCCAGCAGCTTACAAAAAGGGAATTCATATTTGTGGATTGAAAGAAGATCAGGAATTGATCTTTCACGCCGGAACTAAAAAAGTTAATTTTAATTTAGAAACATCCGGAGGACGTGTATTGAATGTTGTCGCACATGGCAATACTCTTAATGAAGCAATAGATAAAGCATATGAGCGTGTGAATGATTTTTATTTTGAAGATATGTTTTTCCGAAAAGATATTGGTCGAAGGAACAAGTAATTGAGATGATTTCTTACCGGAAAGGACGGAAAGGCGCAAAGAGAATTGAGACTAATAAAAGTTGTCACACTGAGTTTATCGAAGTGTGAAAGAGTTCATCATAAGTTTACCTATGAAGAGAACTCAATCCTTCGACTGACTCAGGATGACATAAGAAATGAAAAGAATCTTAGCGTACTTAATGTGATAGAAATAATATGAAAAAAATCATTATTATGATCAGCGATCGCGGAAGTAACATGCTGGCAATTGCTGAGAATGTAAAAACAGGCAATTTGATAGATGTTTGCAAAATTACTTATGTATTTTCAAATAATCTTGAAGCTGTTGGGTTGCAGAAAGCAGCTGAATTAGGGATTCCAACCAATGCAATAACCTCCAAAGGGAAAAAGAAAAAAAACTACAATGCAAAATTACTGAGTTGGTTAAGAAGAGAGAATCCAGATTTCATTATTTTGGCAGGTTATATGAAGATACTATCACCAGAGATCATTAGAGAGTTTCACAAAAGAATTATCAATATTCATCCTGCAGACACATCACTACATCAAGGTTTACACGGTTACGATTGGGCTTGGGAAAATAAGCTACAGGACACAAAAATTACTGTGCATTATGTAGATGAAGGACTTGATACAGGAAAAGTTATTGGTAAGAAAGTTGTAAATATTTCTGATTGTAAAACAATAGAAGAAGTAGAGCAAGTAGGATTGAAAATCGAACATAAATTCTATAGTGAGTGTATATTTAAAATACTAACCGCAAAGGACGGAAAGGCGCAAAGAATAAATACAAATATTGAGTGAAGTATAATTTTAATGTCACATTGAGTTCATCGAAGTGTGGAAGGATTCTTCATAAGTATACTAATGAAGATAACTTTATCCTTCGGCAGAGCCTGTCCTGAGCTTGTCGAAGGGCTCAGGATGACAAAAGAAAATATTTTAACTTAGCATCTTTGCGCTCTTAGCGGTGAAATTAATGAGGATAAATGAAAAAAATAGCAATAATTGATTTTGGCGGGCAATACACTCATTTGATTGCAAGGCGTATTCGTAACTTAGGAGTTTACAGTGAAATATATCATCCAGA
>JAVCCD010000209.1 GCA_030765665.1 Candidatus Tenebribacter mawsonii
AGACAAAAATGAATACATGCAACAAATATGCAACAAATATTTTATAAAAAAAGTAATATTGGATAAAAAGAAATCAAAGAGAAGTAAAGAAATAGTTAATATTTTATAATTTAGCTATCGCTATTATATAGAGAGTCTATATGTCTTAAGTGTGTTGTAATCAATGGTGCTGGAAGGGGGATTCGAACCCCCGACCTACTGATTACGAATCAGTTGCGCTACCAACTGTGCCATCCCAGCATTAATTTATTTATTAATTTTAGAAAATTTCTGTTACTTTACAGGTCAAGGGGATTTATTGTTGAATCTTAATTTATTTAAAAAGTTAGATTATAAAATTCTTATACCTTTTGTAGAAAAAGCATTTAGTGATAGATCTGCAAAATCTTTATTTATAAATTTTTCAATTGCAGCGTTATCCATACAATATTCTAAAACAGGGAAGTGAGCTTCTGCACTAATAGATTTACTTTGCATAGTAATTTCTGAGCGGAATAAACTATTTGTCGATACTCCACCAGCTACAATTATAGTTTTAGTATTAGATTGTTTATTGTTAAGATGGATGAAGGAAATATTGTTTAAGTTTATTTTCATTAGAACTCCTGAATACCATTGATATTGTTCCTAATATACTCCACTACTATGCCAACAGGCACGGTAGTGGAATATAATGGATTTATTACCTAACTATTGTCGATTATTTGGAATGATCACAACTCTCATCGCAAACATGATGATCTTTTTTTTCTTCACCTACAGAAACTATTTCTCCGCATTTAAGCATACTGAAACCATAATATGGATTCCGTATTTCATCACCCGTTTGCAGCCAAGAACCAGGTGCCATTGAGCAATAAGCTACATTAATTCCACTCGGTTTCACCATCGTTGCCCACATAGCCATTGGTTTGGAAAGCTCTTTGAATACACTTCGCATTGTTTTTATATCAACAGCTTTGCTCAGGTCTTCTGCAGCGATCGATATTTTATCTGGAAGTTTTTGAAAATGATCTTTATTATCATCCATTACGTCATTTACTTCAAGTCTTTTAGCTAACTCCAAAATTACTTTTGAATTTTCTCTAACCATTTCTATTTTGTCACTAGCTAAACTATCTTTAATCTTTAGATACTCAACCGTAATTTTATTCATCGTATCGTTAAACGAATTTTCAGCAAATAATGATAGCGATAAAATCATCATAGCTATTATTAGAGTAATCATACTTTTTTTCATTTTCTTCTCTCCTTTTTTAGCGTTTATTTCAAATTTATTCTTCTTAACAGATTGGCATTGGTAACCACAGTAATTGAACTGGTAGCCATGGCGATCTCTGCAATCACAGGATGCAATAAGCCAAATACTGCTACTGGAATCGCGATAATATTATAAGCAAAAGCCCAGAACAGGTTTTGCTTGATCTTGCGGAATGTAGCTCTGGATAGTTTGATAGCAGTGATTACAGCCGAGAGATTGCCTTGCACCAAAGTGATATCAGCAGATTCGATGGCAATATCTGTGCCTGTTCCGATCGCTATTCCTACATTAGCCTGCTTTAAGGCAGGTGCATCATTGATACCGTCTCCCACCATGGCAACTATCCCATGTTTTTCCTGCAATTTAATGATTTCATTTACTTTCTTCTCCGGTAATATTTCTGCCACGACAAAATCTATGCCGACTTGCTTAGCAATTGCGTCGGCTGTGGATCTATTATCACCGGTTAACATCACGGTTCTCAAGCCCATCTCATGCATGGTTTTGATGGCAGCTGCCGAATCATTTTTAATAGAGTCTGCTATTGCCAACAAACCGATAATTCTGCTTTCATAACCTACGATCACAACTGTTTTTGCCTGAGCTTCCAAGTTCTGAATCTGTGATTCAAGTTCTTTCAACTGATTTTCTTTGAACATTTTACGATTGCCTATCAGAATTTCTTTCCCGGCTATTTCTCCTGAAATCCCCTTACCAGATACAGATAGTGTTTCTTTCACCGGTAGAAGATTTAGATCTTTGGCTTTCTTTACTACGGCAGATGCCAGAGGATGCTCTGAGCCAGCTTCCAAACTAGCGGCCAGCAACAGAAATTCTTGTTCGGGAATTCCTAAGGAAATTATATCGGTTACTTCCGGTTTGCCTTTGGTAATGGTTCCGGTTTTATCGAAAGCTATTATCTTAACCTGTTTCATTGTTTGGATCGCTTCACCTTTTCGAATTAGAATTCCGCGTTCAGCTCCCATACCACTTCCCACCATCAAGGCTGTGGGCGTAGCTAAACCTAAAGCACACGGACAGGCAATAACCAGCACAGCTACAGTAGCAAAAATGGCTTGTGTAATTACACCCAATTCCGGATTTACCCAAGGTAGAAAATTACCTGCCCAAATAACAATTTGTTGCAGCTGCTGATTAAAAACCAGCCAGGAAATAAATGTCAGAATAGCCAATATAATCACGATTGGAACGAAAATCCCTGTAACTTTATCAGCAAATTCCTGGATTGGAATTTTTGAGCCTTGAGTTTCTTCAACCAGTTTTATGATCTGCGATAGGAATGTATCTTTCCCGATTTTGGTAGCTTTCACCTTGATCAATCCACTTTGATTTATGGTTGCTCCTAAAACAATATCACCAATACTTTTCTTTACAGGCATCGACTCTCCTGTTGCCATAGATTCGTCTATACTTGTTTTTCCGCTAATGATTTTACCGTCTGTCGGTATTTTTGATCCTGGTTTGATAATCATTATATCGCCGATTACTACTTCTTCGATAGGAATCTCAACCTCTGATTTATTTCGAATCAAAACGGCAGTTTTTGCGCCCAATTCTAACAGTTTTCTAATAGCCTGCGAAGCTCTGCCTTTTGCTTTGGATTCGATGTATCTTCCTGTAAGATGGAATGCCATTATCATTGCAGAAATTCCGGCAAAACTGGCAATCGGAAGTAAAAATCGAAGAGGCCCTGTAATAAAGGCAGCACCGGTTCCCAATGCAATTAAGACATCCATATTTGCTGAACCGTGAGTAACGGATTTGAATGCAGAGATGTAAGTTCTTCTTCCAAAAATGAACAAGACCGGAATTGCCAGCATTATCATTCCCAAATGATATACAAATTCGTTAGGATACATCTTTCCAAAAACCATTCCATGAATCATCCATAAAGTTATCGGAATTGTAAACAACCAGGCTCCGATCATCTTTTTCCTTGTTAATTCATATTCAGCAAATTCATTAGCTTCTTTATGTTCAACTACAACTTCATAACCTGAATTCTGAACAGCTTTAGTAAGTTGAACATAATTTACCTGATCAGGATCGAATTTTACCGTTGCCTTTTCGGTAGCAATGTTCACATTAGCAAAGTTTACTCCGTTTACTTTTTTCAAAGCCTTTTCCACAGTGTTGGCACAACTTGCACAGGTCATTCCACCAATTTTCATTGTTTCTATCTTAATCATAATAACCTCTTAAAAAAACATTATTCGGTTCAATAATTTATCTTATTCTAGATTTTTTTTCATCTCTTCAAAATCTTCTTTAGAAATTTCTCCTTTTGCATAGCGGATTTTTAAAATTTCTGAAGCATCCGCATGTTTCTTGCCGGATTTGAAAAGAGCTTGTATAAAGAAAATTGCCAACAGCAAGAATATTGGGATTACAATCCACCAAAACAGATTTGTTGTGTTCCATGGACCCATCATATGCCCACCACCGACCATATCACTTTCGTCCGCACTTAAAACCAGCGGAATCATTGATATTAGTATTATTATCCAGCGATAACGTTTCATTTTCCACCTCCGTTATGCGGTTTATTCAGATCGCAACAATCAGCTCGTTTATTGCCAAATTGCTCTTGATTTTCTTTGGCAAGCCTTACTAAAAAAGCATTCCATGATTTTTTTATTTTTCTAAACATGATAACCTCCAATCTCTTAAATTAGATTTTGTTTCATTTCAATAAATTCAGTCTTAGATATTTCACCCTTTGCGTAACGCTCTTGCAGTATATCTAAAGGTAACTTTCTAGTATGTAACACACTTATTTTATCGTTAAACATAAAATAAATTACT
>JAVCCD010000035.1 GCA_030765665.1 Candidatus Tenebribacter mawsonii
AATGAAAGAAATGGACCATTACTAACAATGACTTCACCGTTCTTCAAACCTGCAATTGGTTCATTTGCTTTATATTTGAAAACAGTGAAGAAATTACCGAATATTTGTTTTTTTGATGAAAATAATTTCCAGAAGGGAGATTGAATCTGACGCATTAAATTAAAATTACCGTGAGCATCATTTCCAACAATTAGAAAGTACTTTTGTCCTTTAAGAAGTAGTGTTTTCCATGATTCAATAGAGTTATTTACATTCTCAATATCAGCATTATTAATAATCTGCAGAAATTTGATTCCGCTGTTTTTATAATCTTCAAGATGCCAATTTCCACGCCTTAAAGTTAGTTTTTGCATAAAAGGGATCTTTTCGATAGGATGAGCTGCGATGAACAAGTTTTCATCTGTTTGCAGTTTATTAATTTCAGCTAAAGAATGCTGAGGTTTATTCTTAAACCATCTCTCAGCACTATCACCATGCCCATCAATGAATTCATCATGATTAATTGCCAGCATATGCACATTATCACCATTTGAATTTCCAATTGAAACTTCTTCTCCAGGTATTATTCTAAATCTACTAGAATCACAATCTTTTACATCTTGCAGCATCTGCTTCCAAATTGGAAGTTCCGCATCATTTTTTGTGTATGATAATAAGCTGTCATCCAGGTCGTAAGAATGATCTGTAACAAATAGCCAAGAAAGCCCCATTGCTTTTGCTAATTCTGCAGTGGATTTTATGTCAGCTCCAAATTCAACCTGATCGGAAGTGTGATTACTGTGATAATGCGGCTCTCCGGCAAACCAGTTTTTGGGGAACGGAAGTGGACATTTTGAATAAAAAGTTTTATAAGGTTTTTTTAGAATATCAGGATAATTATCATTGATGATTGTTTTTTGTTTGCCATTGATCTCCACATTTAATTTAGCAACTATCTTTATGAATTGATCAACCTCAAATTTGTTTACATCTACATTAACGATTTTTGAATAGTATTTTAATTTTATATCCATTTCATCAACGAAAACTTGTGATATTTTAAAACTAGTTGATTCAATAGAAATTTCAATTGATTTGATTGTTACTGGAAACAGGTCTGCATCCTTTACAATAATTAATATTGGAATCGTCTCAGCTTGATTTTTAATTACTCGAATTGGAACATCTGTAATTATCTCAGGTTCTTTCTTAAAATATTTTGGATACAAATATTTTAGATGATAGTGAATTTCTGCATAAGAAATTAGAAGCGGAGTGCAAGAAAAAAAACCTTCAAGGATATTTACACCTTGAAGGTTAGAAAATATATTCATTTAACTAATTAGATTAATTTATGGAAGCCAGTTTGGATCGAAAATACTTGAAGAGATTCTATTGTTATTAACACCCCAAGGACCGTTTGGAAGATAATAATAAATTGATGCTCCCACCTTACCAAAATTACTATTTGTTGTTCCAACAACTGTGCTGTCAGTTACAGAATAATCAAAAATAAATTCATCATTAGTTTTTTTAAGATCTTTTTTAACATATAATAAATCTTCACCAGTATAATTGCCTTCTTCATCAAGTTTAACAACTGTATGTTCAAAAATATAATATCCGTTTGCAGGATCTGTTTTGAACTCAATATCAGCTCTGGCAATAACTTGCATATTATATACTGCTTCACTTAGTTTTTTATGATTTATTTTGTCTGTTTGCAATGGGATAGTAAGAGTAAATACAATTCCAACCAGCATAATTATCATTATAAGTTCAATTAATGAGAACTTTTTTGTCTTTTCTATTTTTGTGTTTTCAGCCATTTTCCCTCCAAAATCTTCTGACACAGAATCTGAGCTGCATTCTCTTTGTCAAATCTTTTTTATTTCATTTTCTCATCTTTATAATAATAAAAATTCACATTTGTTTTGTTAATATTAAATAACAAAAAATCCTTTACAACATATAACGTATAAAATTTTTTAACAAAAAAAGAATAATCAGAGTCATTCATCTGATATAAATCAGGAAAGTTAAAACATGAAAAATTTAATTATAATTTCAATATTAATCATATTTGTAACACCGATATTTGCAGTAAAATTAGATTTGAATACTGCAACATTACAAGAGTTGAAGATATTATTACCAATCACAGAACAGCAAGCAGATGATATTTACAATTATCGATTCTACATTAGTTTTTTTCAGAGTATTTACCAACTTCGCGAAATTGAATCCATTGATCAGGAAACATTAAATTCGCTAAAACCGCTTGTTTCAGTTTCCCATTATGATGAGAAAGATGAATCCGCTCAGCGTCGGGATGATATTTATTATCTGATAGAGAGATTGGGCAGTAGCGAGGGTTTGCAGGAAGGGATGAGTGACATCTGGGAAGATTATCTCATCTCCCCAAGAAATATTAATAAACTTACATTCTCAGATATTTTAAACCTTCCCAATACATCACCACTCGATGTTGCGGCAATATTGAACCGAGTATCAATTGGAGATTCTATCTCAAGTTATCGTGACCTGCGTAAATCCCCCGGAATTTCATATTACGGAGCAAAAAACCTGCAGAATTATATTTACTACAAAGAACAACCGGAGGTGCGTGATCTCTATTTTGATTACCAAATGAAATATAACGATAGTCCTTATGGCGATAGTGAAAAAGAGATGTATCTGGAATCAATGATCAGATATGCTGATGGAAGCCCTGCAATTAAAAATAAATCTTACTGGGGATATTTTAATATGGAATCCCATCGCGCTTCAATGGTAAATAAACTTAGAGTTCGTTATAAGAATCAATTTAAAGCAGGATTCATCTACGAGACTCCCAAAGGCTCAACTCCTGTATTTGATAGCAATTCACAAACCCTTTTTGAGGATGGAAAATTTTATATTGGCTATGAGAATAATATAGAGTTATTTGGAAACAATTTCTTAAAGGTATATGCTGGTAATTTCCGTGCTACTTTCGGTGAAGGACTGGTTATGGAAAATACCGATTCCTACAGTCCAAGAAAAACCGGATATGGCTTTAACAAAAGAATTACGGGAATTATTGGTGATATCTCTCGAACACAGGAATACGCACTTCGGGGAGTAGCTTTAGATTGGAAAAGAAATAACATGAATGCTGTTATCTTTCTCTCATCCGATAAAAAAGATGCAGTAGTTTATGACAGTAATGAGAATGGTGAATTGGACGATGATGACTATATCCTTGGTTATATAAATTTAACAAACCGCTTTTCAAATGAAGAGTTAGAAGAAGCCGAGGAATTCTTTAATGAATATGTTGGAAACCAGAATCAAGTAAGAATAGCTCCACGTCTTGATGTATTGCAAGAAGATATTATTGGCGGACATCTCGAATACTCACCCTTTATTGGAACACATATAGGGTTTACTGGTTATGAAGCAAGATACGATAGAGAGTTTGTTGTTCCTGAAGAGGATGTATTAAAGCACCTTCTTATTTCTGACGATGATTATGCAGAAACTAAGTGGAAGATAACCGATAATGAAATTACAAACATGTATTCAACTATTACCCAGGAATATGGT
>JAVCCD010000283.1 GCA_030765665.1 Candidatus Tenebribacter mawsonii
AAACAGTTAGCTCCAAAAGAATAAAATAAAAAAATGTATTTGCCTAAAAATTTATAGATAGATTTTATGTTAAATAAAAAATGTCAGTTGGAGAAGTTAAATAATATGGATCAAATAATTTTATACAGTTCAAAAGATGGAAAAACAAAACTTCAAGTAAATCTTCAAGATGAAACTGTTTGGTTAACTCAAGAACAAATGGCTCAACTTTTTGGCAAAGCAAAATCTACAATTAACGAACATATTAAAAATATCTATAAAGAAAAAGAGTTGGAGGAAAGCCAAACTATACAGAAATTCGGAATTTCCGAATTTCAGCAAAAAGCACCAAATTATTATAATCTTGATGTAATTATTTCTGTTGGTTATCGAGTAAAATCTTTGCAAGGAACTCAATTTAGAAAATGGGCTACGGAACGAATCAGAGAATATATCATTAAAGGTTTCACAATGGATGACGACCGTTTGAAACAAGAAGGTGCAAGATCTCGATATTTTGAAGAACTATTACAGAGAATTCGTGATATTCGTAGTAGCGAAAGAAATTTCTATCAAAAGATTACAGATATTTACACAACAAGTATTGATTATAATAAAGATGAACAGATGACCAAAACCTTTTTTTCTACTGTTCAAAATAAAATGCATTTTGCAGTTCACGGAAAAACTGCTGCTGAATTAATTAATGACAGAGTGGATGCCGAAAAACCTTTTATAGGGTTAACAAATTTCAAAGGAAATTACATTACTACTCGTGATATTGGAATTGCAAAAAATTATCTTTCCGAAAATGAATTGAAACAACTAAATTTAATTGTTTCAATGTATCTAGATTTTGCAGAGCTTCAAGCAACCGACGGGCGATTAATGAAAATGGAAGATTGGATTAATAAACTTGATAGTTTCCTAAAGGTTTCCGATAAAGAGATTCTTACAAATTCAGGAAAAGTGAGTCACAATAAAGCCATTGAAAAAGCGAAAATTGAATATGATAAATTTAGAGAGGATGAAGATAAAAAATATATCTCAGATTTTGACAAAGAGATGAAAAAGCTTATCGGAAAAGAGGATAAATGAAACCCTTTTTGCGATGGGCAGGTGGCAAACAGAACTTAATTAAAGATTTATTGAAATATTTACCACCGACAGAACAAGTGAATAGATACTTTGAACCATTTTTAGGAGCGGGTTCACTTTTCTTTGCAACTGATTACAATAAATGTTTTTTAAGTGATATAAATAAAGATCTAATGAATTGTTATAGAGCAATAAAAAAGGATCCCAAATTAATTGCAAAAAGCCTAGAGAGACATAATGCAAATTATCAGAAAGATGAACAATATTATTATAAAGTGCGTGAACGTTTTAACAAATATTTGGAAGAGAAATCACTAAAACAAGCAGCACGTTTTATATTTTTGATACATACATCATTCAATGATATTTATAGAGTCAATTTGAAAGGTAAAGATAATGTGCCAATTGGTAAACGGAAACCAGCATTGCCAACACTAGAATATCTGAATGAGATTAGTAAAAAGCTAAAAGGAAATCATTTGGTGAAAAGATCCTATAATGAGATATTGAGAGCGAGGATTAAAAATGAGTACAATAACTCCCAGAAAAAAGTTATTGTACAACAAATTACCGTAACTATAGGTTAGTTATGTACAACAAAAAAATTGGCGTGGAGTACATATATTATACACAAGAAAAGAGTAGTAAATTTATTTGTATTTGACGGAATAGCTTTGATTAAAAGAATAAGGTAAAAAATTTAGGTTAATTAAAAAATATGGAAAAAACTGAGAAGCAAACACGAAAGGAAATAATCGATAAGAAATTATTCTCTGCTGGTTGGGATGTCGAAAATCGTGCTCAAGTAATTGAGGAATTTGACATTAATGATCGGAGTGAATTCAGCGATTACGTGCTTCTCGGAAAAGACGGAAAACCGCTGGCAATTGTAGAAGCAAAAAAAACATCAAAAGATGCAGAACTCGGAAGAGAACAAGCCAAACAATATTGTTACAATATTCAAGCTGAATACAAATGCAAACTACCGTTTTGCTTTTACACGAACGGACACAATATTTTCTTATGGGATTTGGAGAATTATCCACCTCGAAAAGTGATTGGTTTCCCTACTCGTGACGATTTAGAAAGATACCAATATCTTAGAAAGAACAGAAAACCAATTGATACAGAATTTATAAATACTTCAATTGCAGGTCGTAATTATCAATTACAGGCAATTCGTTCTGTAACGGAAGCTATCGAAAAGAAACAAAGAAAATTCTTGTTGGTGATGGCAACAGGAACAGGAAAAACCAGAACCTGCATCGCATTAACAGATACTTTGATGAGAACAAATTGGTGTGAAAAAGTTTTATTTCTCGTTGATCGAATTGCTCTTCAAGAACAAGCTTTGGAAGCATTCAAAGAACATCTTCCAGATGAACCGAGATGGCCAAAACTCGGTGAAAAACAAATTTCAAAAGATCGCAGAATTTATGTTTCTACTTATCCTACAATGTTAAACATTATCCGAAACGGAACAAATACACTTTCTCCGCATTTTTTCGATTTGGTTGTAGTTGATGAAAGTCACCGTTCAATTTATAATACATATCAAGAAATTTTAGATTATTTTAATGCAATAATTTTGGGATTGACCGCAACACCAACAGGAATAATTGATCATAACACTTTCAAACTTTTCAATTGTGAAGATGAAATTCCTACTTTTGCATATTCTTATGATGAAGCAGTAAACCATATTCCACCTTATCTCAGTAATTTCCAAGTTATGAAAATTCACACGAAATTCCAAGATGAAGGAATAAGCAAAAGAACAATAAGTTTAGAAGATCAGAAAAAGATGATCTTGCAAGGAAAGGAAGTTGCAGAAATAAATTTTGAAGGAACTGATCTTGAAAAGAAAGTGATTAATAAAGGCACGAATTCACTTATCGTAAAAGAATTTATGGAAGAATGCATAAAAGACCCTAACGGAGTTCTTCCAGGTAAAACAATATTCTTCTGTGCTTCCATTCCTCACGCACGTAGAATAGAAAAAATATTTGATGCTTTGTATCCCGAATATAAAGGTGAATTGGCAAAAGTAATAGTTTCGGACGATCAGCGAGTTTACGGAAAAGGCGGATTATTAGATCAATTTAAAACAAGCGATTTTCCTCGAATTGCAATTAGTGTAGGAATGCTTGATACAGGAATTGATATTCTGGAACTTGTTAATTTGGTTTTCGTAAAACCTGTTTATTCTTATACAAGATTTTGGCAGATGATCGGACGAGGAACAAGATTATTAAATGAAGAAAAGATCAAACCTTGGTGTCCTGAAAAAGATGTATTTCTAATTTTAGATTGTTGGGATAATTTCGAGTATTTCAAGCTGAATCCAAAAGGGAAAGATATAAAACAACAGATTCCGCTTCCCGTAAAATTTGCAGGTTTACGCATTGATAAAATCGAAAAAGCAATTGATAATTTTAAAGAAGATATTTCCCAAAAAGAAATCACTAAATTAAAAGATCAAATTTCGGAGCTTCCGAAAGAATCCGTAAACATCAAAAACGCAGAACATTTTTTAGATGAAGTAAATGACGATAATTTCTGGGAAAATCTCGATCATCAAAAACTTGAATTCTTAAGAAATGAGATAAAACCATTATTCAAAACAGTTTCTCAACAAGATTTTAAACGAATGCGTTTCCAAAAAGATGTTCTCGAAACTTCGCTCTCTTTGCTTTCTAACGAGAAAGAGAAATTTGAAACATTGAAAGCAAACCTTGTTGAAAAAATCAGTGAATTACCATTATCCGTAAATGTTGTTGCTAAAGAAAAAGAACTTATCGAAAAAGTTCAAACCAATAGATTTTGGACAAAAATCACCGATGAAGAATTAGATGAACTTTCTGCTGTTCTTGCTCCGCTTATGAAATATCGAGATCCATCAAACGGAACAGAGATTACAAAACTGAATCTAAAGGATCTGCTGAAAACAAAAGAATTTATAGAATTCGGACCCGAACACGAAGCAATCAGCATTTTGAAATATCGAGAAATGGTAGAGCAGAAAATTCTTGAACTTACAGAAGAAAATCCAATCCTGCAGAAAATTCAAAATAATGATGTGATTTCTCCCGAAGAAGCCGAGAAACTTGCAAATGACTTGTTTAATCTTCATCCGCACATCACCGAAGAACTCTTGCAGAAAGTGTATAAAAATCAAAAAGCAAAATTCATTCAATTTATCCGACATATTTTGGGAATTGAAATCCTGAAAAGTTTCCCTGAAACCGTTTCCGAATTAGTTGATGATTTTATTAAAGAACATTCTTATATGAATACAAGACAATTAGAATTCCTGCATATCCTGCGTGATTTTGTTATTGAACGAGGAAATCTGACGAAGAAAGATTTGATTCAAGCACCGTTCACAGTAATACATCCGAAAGGTATCAGAGGAATTTTCAATAAAAACGAAATTAATGAAATATTAGAAATAATGAAAAAATTGGTGGCTTAAAAATGTTACAAAACAATCCCGTTTTAAAAAGTAAGATCAATCAACTCTGGAATAAATTCTGGAGTGGTGGAATTGCAAATCCGCTTTCTGCAATCGAGCAAATAACCTATCTCCTTTTCATCAAACAAATTGATGAACTGGATATGAAAAGAAAAGCAGATTCCGAATTTACAGGAGAACCTTACACTTCCAAATTTGCAGGAACTTTCCAAATTCCGCAAACAAGTGAAGTTATCGAAAAAGACAAATTGCGGTGGAGTCAGTTCAAGAGAATGAAAGCAGATGAAATGCTGCCTTTTGTTCAGTTAAAAGTTTTTCCGTTTTTGAAAGAATTGAACAGTGAAACTTCCCCATTTACCAAACATATGGCAAATGCTGTTTTTATAATTGCAAAACCGAATTTGTTGGTCGAAGCAATTTCTACAATTGAAGAAATCTTTGAAGAAATGGAAAAAGATTCCCAAAAAGGCGGACAGACATTTCAGGATATTCAAGGTGATGTTTATGAAATGCTTCTTTCTGAAATTGCCAGCGCAGGAAAAAACGGTCAATTCCGAACCCCGCGACATATTATTAAACTAATTGCAGAACTCGTTGCTCCGCAATTGGGAAACAAAATCGCCGATCCTGCCTGCGGAACAGGCGGATTCCTTTTGGGCGGTTATCAATACATTATTACTCAATTGGACAAAAACAAAAATAAGATCGTTCCCGATGAAGACGGTTTTATTCGCAGTTCGGTAAGCGGTTTACTCACGGAAAAGATAAAGAATGTTTTGGAAGAAAGCATTTTCGGATATGACATTGATGTTACGATGGTTCGGCTGGGCTTGATGAACTTGATGATGCACGGTTTTGATAATCCGCATATTGATTATAAAGACACGCTCAGCAAAAGCTACAACGAAGAAAGCAAATTTGATATTGTGATGGCAAATCCGCCTTTTAAAGGAAGTATAGATAAAGGTGACATTAACGAAAGCCTGAAACTGAATACAAAAAAGACCGAATTGCTTTTTATCGATAGAATTTATAATATGCTCAAAATTGGTGGTACAGCAGGAGTTATTGTACCGCAAGGTGTGCTTTTCGGTGCGGGAAAAGCCTTTAAAGAAGCTCGTAAAATTATGATAGAAAAATCTGAACTGAAAGCTGTGATAAATATGCCTTCGGGAGTTTTTAAGCCTTATGCGGGAGTCAGCACCGCAATTCTGATTTTTACCAAAGGCGGCGAAACAGGAAATGTTTGGTTTTATGATATGCAAAGCGATGGATACAGCTTGGATGATAAACGCAATAAATTGGAAAACAATGGTGATCTGCAAGATATTATTACTAAATTCAAAAACCGTGATTTAGATAAAATGGTTGATCGAAAACAAAAATATTTCTTTGTGCCGAAAGCAGAAATTGAAAAGGAAGATTTTGATCTGAGTTTTAACCGCTATAAAGAAGATGTTTTTGAAGAAATTGAATATGAAAAACCTGCTGTAATTCTGGAAAAATTAGAAAACTTTGAAACTGAGATTTCTGCTGAATTGGAAGAATTGAAAGGGTTGTTTGAATGAAGTGGGAAAATCTCGAAAAATATGTAAAACTCAAAACAGGCAAGTTAGATGCAAATAAGGCAGATATTGATGGTAAATATCCATTTTTCACTTGTGCAATAAAACCTTTAAGAATTAACAACTATGCTTTTGACTGTGAATGTATACTGATCGCAGGTAATGGTGATTTAAACGTAAAATATTACAATGGAAAATTTAATGCTTACCAAAGAACATATATAGCCGAAAGCAAAAATAAAGAGCTACTTCATCCTAAATATTTACATAAATTTATGGATATGAGTTTAGAACGTTTGAGAAAGAAAACAAGAGGTGGAATAATAAAATATCTTCGGTTAAATGATCTTACAAGTTTGAAGATTAAACTCCCACCACTTCAAGATCAAATCCGCATTGCTGAGATTCTGTCTAAAGCAGAAAACCTGATTGCCAAACGTAAAGAGAGCATTCGGCTTTTGGATGAACTACTTAAATCTACTTTTCTGGATATGTTTGGTGATCCTGTGAAAAACGAGAAAGGGTTTTCAACAATTTCTGGTTCTTCCTTATTTAAATTATCAAGTGGTAAATTTAAACCAACTAAATTATTAGATAATTCTTACAGTTATCCAACTTATGGTGGCAATGGAAGAACTGGTTTTAGTGATGATTTTTTGATTGATTACAAAACAATAGTAATTGGAAGGGTTGGCGCATATTGCGGTTGTGTACATATCTCCGAACAAAAATCTTGGATAACTGATAATGCGATTTATATTAAAAAGTTTTATGATGAAATAAATCTCTTATTTCTGTATCATCAGTTGATTCATATAAATTTAAGGAAGTTTGCACAAACAGCTGGTCAACCTAAAATTACACAAAAACCAATAGAGAAATTCCAATTTCAACTACCTTCACTCTCACTCCAAAATAAATTTGCAGAAATTGTAAATAAAGTTGAAGCAATCAAAGCCAAATACAAAGCAAATTTAACTGAGCTGGAAAATCTATATGGTTCGCTTTCTCAACGAGCGTTTAAAGGTGAGTTGGATTTGAATTAAATTAAGAATTGTTCTTTAAAAATAATAGTGTGGGCTTAAGCGGCTCTGCGTCGAGAACTCGGCAACTCCGTTTGGTTTAAAGTTTTTTTAATAATCTCGTTAGTAGTTAATGTGAATTTTAATATAACCGTAAATCAATTTAAGCATGAAGGAGGCTCCCTTATGAGGATACAAAAAAATATAGAAAGTGTAAAAACAAGAAATGTTGAAGTAGTTGAACCAAGCGGGGTGCCGAGCCGCTTAAGCCCATTTATATAATTTTGTAGTTGTTTATTAGTTTCATTAGTTTGAAGGTGAGGTTTGAAGAATCTTGTGTATAACAAAAGTGCCCACAAACAAGCAGGTAGAAAAGCAAGAAGAATCGCAGCGCACGCCAGCCATTATACAACACTTGTACACCTTGGTGTATTCCGCTTCGCTTAATTGAAAACAAGAATTTAATACCATATTTCCTTATCACTTGACGCATTACTGCTAGAAACAATTTTAACTTTAAATAAAAAAA
>JAVCCD010000164.1 GCA_030765665.1 Candidatus Tenebribacter mawsonii
ATCTTCACCTCCACAAAATTGCGGAAGCATATTCCAGCTTCCACATAATTAAATTAATTCAAACCAGCCAAAAGTTCTTTGGTTTTAACAACTTTTGTTTCAATTTCAGAAAACTTCTCTTTCTCTTTTTTAACAATATTTTCCGGTGCATTTGCAATAAACTTTGTATTATTCAATTTTCCAGAAATAATTTTTAGTTCCTTTTCTAACTTTATAAGCTGTTTTGTAAATTTTTCTCTTTCTCCATCAAGATCTATTAAGCCTTCAAGAGGAAGATAAACTTCCATATTCTGCACAACAGCCGCTATAGAAGAAGTAGGTTTTACCAAGTTAATACCAGCTTTCATAGTAGTAACTTTTGCTAATTTCAAGAAGTAATTTTCATATGATTTTAACAGCTCTATCTGTTTATCATCAGCAACTTTTATGAAGATTTCAATTTCTACCTTAGGTGCAAGATTTACTTGCTTACGTAATGTCCTGATAGCCGTAATTGTTTCCTGAATTTGTGTCATATCAATATCAATTTTTTCATCAATGAAATCTTCGTTTACTTCTGGAAATTCAGCAATAACAAGTGATTCCTCAGACATTGGAAAGTACTCTTTAATTCCCATCCAGATCTCTTCTGTAATGAATGGCATAATAGGTTGCAATAAACGCATTGAGCTCTGGAATACATCTAATAGAACGTACTTTGCAGTAAGCTGTTCTTCATGGTTTTCATCATTATAAATTCTATCTTTAGAAAGTTCTAAATACCAGCTGCAGAACTCCTTCCAAATAAAATCCATCAGAATATTTGCAGTATCATTTAGTCTTAGTTCTTCATAATTTTTTGTTGTGAGTTTTATAACTTCATTGAGTCTGCTATATATCCATTTATCGGCAAGTTCAAGCTTTAGATCTTCTTGCTTTGGAAGTCCATCAATTTTTTCAACATTCATCATCATAAAGCGATAAGCATTCCAAATTTTATTAGCAAAATTTCTTCCAATATCTAGAATTGAATTGGTATAATAGCTGTCAGCACCTTTTGGTGTATTGAAGATCATACTAAATCTCAAAGCATCTGCACCATATTCTTCAATGATATGTATAGGATCGGGTGAGTTTCCCAAAGATTTACTCATCTTCATTCCTGTTTCGTCCAAAACCATTCCATGCAATAAAACTGTATCAAACGGAATTTTATCTTGGAATTCAAGTGTTGCCATTATCATGCGTGCAACCCACAGATAGATTATACCCGGAGCTGTTACCAGAAGATTAGTTGGAAGAAAATAATCAAGATCTTCAGTTTTATTGGGCCAACCCATTGTGCTGAAAGGCCATAACCAGCTTGAGAACCATGTATCAAGTACATCTTCGTCCTGTGTGAATTTTGTATTTCCACATTTTGTACATTTTCCTGGTGTTTCTTTTGCAACTGCAATTTCTCCACATTCATCACAATAATAGGCTGGAATTCTGTGTCCCCACCAGATCTGACGAGAAATACACCAATCACGAATATTTTCCATCCAATGTAAATATACTTTAACCCAACGTTTTGGTTGCAATTGAACTTCACCACTTTTTACAACTTCAATTGCACGCTTTGCCATAGGCTCCATTTTCACGAACCACTGATCCGAAAGATATGATTCAATTACTGTTTCGCATCTATAACAATGTCCAACAGCATGGTCATGTGGCTCAATTTCTCCTAAAAGCTCTTTTGCTTTTAGCAGTTCAATTATTTTCTTACGGCACTCAAATCTTGTGAGACCTTCAAATTCCTTACCTGCTTTCTTATTCATGATTCCGTGTTCATCCATTATGATGATTTTTTCAAGATCATGTCTCTGCCCTACTTCAAAATCATTTGGATCGTGTGCAGGAGTTATCTTTACACATCCACTCCCAAAATCTTTTTCTACATATTCATCTGCAATGATAGGGATTTCCCGTTCAATGAATGGCAATATAACAGTCTTACCAATAAGGTTTTGGTATCTTTCATCATCTGGGTGTACAGCAACAGCAGTATCACCAAGCATTGTTTCGGGTCTGGTTGTAGCAACAGTGATAAAGCCGCTTCCATCTTTCAACGGGTAATGCATATTCCACAGATTTCCCGTCTCATCTTTGTGATCTACTTCATCATTTGCAAGTGCTGTAACACAACGTGGACACCAGTTGATAATGCGTTTACCTTTATATATTAGATCTTTTTCATAAAGACGGATAAAAACTTCTTTAACTGCATCGGAAAGACCTTCATCCATTGTGAATCTCTCACGAGTCCAATCGCAAGAACAACCTAATTGCTTAAGTTGTTCAATTATTCTTCCACCTTTTTCTTCTTTCCAATCCCAGATACGTTCAACGAGTTTTTCTCTGCCTATATCATGTCGAGTCTTGCCTTCGTTAGCCAGTTGTTTTTCTACAACATTCTGAGTGGCAATCCCAGCATGATCTACACCTGGTATCCAAAGAGTAGGAACGCCTGTCATCCGCTTATAACGAATCATTACATCCTGCAGTGTATTGTTTAGAACGTGGCCCATATGTAGTATTCCTGTAACATTTGGAGGTGGAATTAAAACTGTGTATGGTTTTTTATTCTTATCTTTCTTTGGTGTGAAATAGCCATTCTTAATACTATTCTCATACCATTTCTTTTCAATCTTTTGTGGTTCGTAACTTTTATTTATTTCCATTTTATTTCCCTTATATTTCTACTGACATTCACAGGTTTTTATCTATAACTGTTTATTGTGTTTTATGATAATTATTCAAGCATTTATCTGTGCACATCAATATTAACTAATTTTTCTTATTTGCTATATAAAGCTTTAACTATATTTATAAACTTCACATGTGAAGGGAATGCGATCTCAGGTAAATTGTTAAAGCCGACATAATGTGCTTCGGCTGCATCATCACCAGCAAGAAGCTCACCTCCAGTTATCTTCATTAAAAATCCAAATGAAATAACTTTTTCATATATTGGTGAAAATTCAGTATCGTAACCCAATTGTACTATTACTTCACCTTGCAACCCTGTTTCTTCTTTCATCTCATCTATTGCACATTCTGCAGGAGTTTGGTCTATTTCTACATAACCACTTGGTAATGCCCATCCTCCAGCGTTAGGTTCAAATTTACGTTTAATAATAACTATTTCGTTTTTATCATTTATAATAACACAAGCTGATGCAGGTATGGGATTCTTATAAAAGATCCAATCACAATTTGTACATTTAGGACGCATCTTTGCTTCATGATCCGTCTGCAGTTCCATTTTGCTTCCGCATTTCTGACAATAATTTACATTTTTGTAAGATTCTTTTTTTATAGCCATTTCTTAACTCTTTACATTAAAAACTAATTTGGTTAATTTATTACCTTCAATTGAGTAAATGCATTTTTCTATGATATCAAAATCACTTAAATAATTGATGTTATCATCAGATTCATAAACAAACAGCGATGTACCTGTAATGTTTTCTAATAATTCAATTTCATTATTTGAGACAGTAATTATGATACTGCTATCCAATTGTTTATATTTATTTAAAGAAACCTGGAAAATTGAGTTTTCTTTTTTTTCTGGTTTAGTTTTCAGTACAACAGACCATATCTCTTTTCCTGTATCACGAGAAAGGCAAATTGCATTGTTTTGCTTAGTAAAAACTAGAATTCTATTAGCATCCAGCAATTCAAGATCGATAAGTCCTTCTTCAAATTGTTTTTCCCATTTTATTTGTTCAAGGTCTTTACTAAGAACGTGAAGTTTATTCGAACTTATCAAATACAAATTTTTATAATCAAAATAAGGTTTTTGTATCAAATCTTCATCTAACAGATTCTCAGCAGTTTTTTCCAAATTAATTTTTTGTTTCTGAAAGATCTCGATATCATATGATAAATTTAGAATCTCATTTAGAACTTCTTGAGATTGCTTTTCTATATCCAGCATCTTCTGCATCAATTCGTTTCTCAAAAACTCGGTGTTTTTTTGTTTTTGTATGTATTGCTGTTCAGTTAACCAGTTCTTCCCATAAAACACATAAGCTACTGTCATTAAAATAATTAGTGCCATAATGAAAGCGATTATTCTCTTTTTTATCTTACGCTTCATTTAGTTCCACCACTTGATAAAACTTCTATAAAAAACTCTGGTAAGAGTTGGTAAATGCATCAACATATTTGTATATGAGGCATTTGCAAGGGGACAATAACATTCTTTATTTTTTATTGATCTTCTTTCTTTTCTCATCTTTTCAGAAAACCATATTTTCTTGAAATTGTAATCGTTCTCTCGCAAGTTTCCCATTGATTCTGCTTTTATGCAGCATGACCAAACTTCACCATCTGGAGAGATCTGAGCAGAGGTTATACCTGCATAACAAGGAATTACCTGTGTTTTATCTCGTAATATTTTTTTAACTAAATTATAATACTCAATTCTAAAAGATTGGGTAATCTTATTCATCCCTTTAAAATTTCCATTCTTTATACGATGAATTAGATAATCAATTGCTGTACAATAAGAAATAATATCAGGCGTGATATCACTTTCCATTGTGTCCAATTCGATTCGTTGTTCAGCAATTTCTGTTATATAGGAATCAGGCTGAAGTTGCATAAGTTCGTTAGCGATTGCAGAAAAGCCTTCAGCATTGAGCTTAGAAATAACAGTATGAATTCCAATTGACAGATTATCAATATTTAAAGCTTTAAGCTTTTTAAAAGTGTCTATAACCTTTAAATAATTGCCTGGTACACCGCGAATTTCATCGTGTTTTTCTTCGATGTTATCTATAGAAAGATTAACAATAATCTGACTCTTTGAACAAATCTCAGCAATGAGTTTAACATTCTTTACAATAGTGCTAGTTAATAATCCATTAGACGGAATATTTATAATTTTGGGTTTACAATGCTTATAAAGTTCAAAACAAATTTCTACAATATCTTTACGGAGAAAAGGCTCTCCACCACTTAGTGTTAGCCAGTAAGGAGATTTACCAAGTTTCTTAAAGATCTGCTTATATTCAGATATTGTAAGGTTATCAGACTTCTTCTTCCAAATATTACACGTTTTGCAACGGGAATTGCAGGTATATAATAAACTAATTGTATAGTTCATCGGCATAATGCGTGGAATCTTGAATTTGTGGAAAAATTTGTAAACAAAGATTCTCGGTATCAGCTCCAACATTATTATTACATTTCCTTATCTAAAGTTTTTGTAGAATTTGCAATATCCCACTTAAATGGGTTTTTCTTGCGAATTTTAAAATCATACCAACCTAATAAACGGCTATACATCTCAACTAGTGCAGTTCCAAATAAGAAAAATATCTTCTCTTTGTCCTTCTTTAATTCTTTGATAGCCAAATTAATAAGCAGTCCTTTATCTTGCGATGAAACAGAATAATCACTGTTTTCCATTAACCATAAGTGACCAGTTTCTATTCTTCTTCTTTGTTTAATGAAATCAGATAAATTCTCTGGTCCTTTATTATGCACAATAGCATCAGGAATATATTTCAAATCTAAATTATAATCTTTCATTATAGCTTCGATACTTGCTTCATCTACAGCACTTTCTGGAGGGATAGCATCGAAGATCTTCCTAAAGGCTACCATTTCTCCCAGTTTTGGAGAGATTAAAGCCATTTCATGATGTAAGTTCCAAAGCAGATTAACGCTATAGCCAATAAAAGTTCGAGGATCATTCTCAGGTGTAGGTCTGCCACCTGTCATCCCGATCTTCTCGTCATTAAAAGGTAATATCATTTTTTCTACAGTATCTTCTGCAGGAATTGTATCTCCACTCTCAATTATCAGGAGGTCTGAAGTGGATGCTTTTATAAATTTATTTATTGCTGAGGATTTACCACCTCTTTCTGATTCTGTTATTAATTTGATCTTATTATGTTCTATTTCAAAACTTCTAGCTATATCATCTGTTCCATCTGTGCAGGCGCTTGAAACCACAATGATCTCTTGAATCTTAACTTTATCAGATTTCTGACTCAATAAAGCATCAAGCAGTTTTCCAATATTGGCAGCTTCGTTATATACAATTACTCCAATACTACATATAAGTTTGTTCTCCATGTTTTATTTCTCTTTTGATATAGCGTTTAATACACCGTTAATAAATTTTCCGGAACTTTCTGAACAATATTTTTTTGAAATTTCAATAGCTTCATTCATGATTATTGGTGGAGCTGTATCTGTGTAGGTCAATTCATAAACAGCTACTCGCATCACGCTAACATCCAATTTTGCAATACGCTCAAATGACCAATTTGTTGAGTGAGATTTTATTTTTTCATCAATAGGATCGATATGAAGAAGTACATTGCTGACTAAGTCTGAAGCAAATTCAAATATTTGATTATCCGGAAGTATCTCTTTATCAGCAGCAATTCCCTCAAGAACTTTTAAAGCACCATCTTCTGGTAATAACCTTATGTCATTATCCAAAAATTCTAACGAATATAAGGTTTGTACTGCTACCTCTCTGCCTTTTCTTCGCATTCCCATATTTTATCTCCATGATTTCAAAATTTAATAAATGGCATTAAAAATCTGACTACTTTTAAAGCAAGATTTTTCTGTATTTGATAATATATATAATATATTTGTTTATATAATAATTAAAATTAAAATAAACACCTAAAAACTATATTGATTGTAATTTTGTTTGACATTTCTTGTTATGAATAATAAAAAAACAAAGTATAAGTTATGGGAGGATAAATGGGAAATAACATTAAGAAAAAAATATTTGTATTAGATACAAATGTACTCATTCACAACCCACGCGCAATGTTCACATTTGAAGAAAACACAGTTGTAATCCCAATCACTGTAATTGAAGAAGTAGATAATTTTAAAAAGGGTGTTGACGAAAAAGGCAGAAATGCACGTCAAATAGGACGTTACCTTGACGAGTTGAGAGAAAAAGGCAGCTTAAAAGATGGTGTAAAAACAGAGAAAGGTGGGATTATCCAAGTTGTTCTCAGCCGGAAAGTTTCTGAAACGGCTAAAGATATCCTAATAATCGATACAAATGATAATTTAATAATTGGAACTGCTTTGTATCTACACAAAAAAGAACCCGATAAAGAAGTTACTTTAGTTTCTAAAGATGCGAATGTTCGTATAAAAGCTGATGCAGTTGGTATAAAAGCTGCTAACTTTGAAACCGATAAGATTAATTTTTCTGAATTATATATGGGTTACCTTAAAATAATAGTTGATGATGAGACTGTTAAGAAATTCCAAAAAGATGAATTTATGAGTAATGATTTTGGAGAGATCTATCCGAATCAATTTGTGATGTTTTGCAAAGATGAAGAAGATGAAGAGGGGATTGTTGCAAGATACTCGGTTACGAATAACGCAATCTATCCATTAAAATTTTATACGGGACAAGAACTTTTTGGCATAAAAGCTAGGAATATTGAACAAGTGATGTCTTTTGATCTGCTACTGGATCCAGAAGTTAAGCTTGTTAGTTTAGTTGGTAAAGCAGGAACTGGGAAAACACTCATAGCACTTGCTGCTGGACTTGATCAAGTTGTTGAGCAGAATAATTATAAGCGCCTCATAGTTTCGCGTCCGGTATATCCACTTGGAAAAGATATTGGTTATCTTCCAGGTTCAAAATCTGATAAATTTAATCCCTGGATGCAACCAATTTTTGATAATATGGAAATCTTACTTTCCAGCAGAAATGAGAAGGAAGATAATGAAAATGGAAAGATCTTTGGGAAGAAGCAACCTGTTCTTGAAGATTATCTGGATTTTGGATTTATCGAACTGGAACCTCTCACCTACATTCGTGGACGTAGTCTTCCTGATCAATTTATTATTGTTGATGAGGCTCAAAATCTTACGCCTCATGAAATGAAAACAATAATCACCAGAGCAGGAGAAGGAACGAAGATCGTATTAACGGGTGATCCTTATCAGATAGATATTCCATATCTTGATTCCGAAAGTAACGGATTAAGTATCGCGGTTGAAAAGCTTAAGAAGGAAGAGATAGTGGGACATGTAACGCTAACCAAAGGTGAACGTTCTGCGCTGGCAGATCTGGCGGCTAAGTACTTTTAA
>JAVCCD010000196.1 GCA_030765665.1 Candidatus Tenebribacter mawsonii
CTATTAAGTGAATAAGTGTCATCAGTAGCATCTACAAAGATCCCCCGCTTAATTTGGATGACCTCTTTTGAATTTATCATTCTTGTTATTTTAGCTTTTGGTGACGAATATTGCTTTAATTCTTCAACTAATTGCATATGACTTTTAAACATCTTTACCTCCGATAAGTACAAAACATAATACTTACTGGAGAAAGTCAAGATTTATTTTATTTGTGTTTTTCTGTGTAGGTACAAGAGTAACAAAAGAAGCAAAGCTAAAAGATATTTCATGAGAATCTTCGTAGTATGCCTTTGTAAGAATTCCTCAGAAACATGGAATTCTCTTTCGTAACTTTTCGGTGAAAATTCGGTGACTAATAAATCATTAATTACATGAAATCGTAGATTACTTTTTTCACTATTATTGAAAGAATCTTCTCAAAGACAAATATCTTTAAACCAGTAGCTTATTGATACTGTAATCTATACAGATCGTAATAGAGTCCTTCTTTAGCGAGTAATTCCTGGTGATTTCCTTCTTCCACAATTTCACCTTTATGCAGCACAATTATTCTATCCACGTGCTGGATAGTGGAAAGCCGATGTGCAATAATGATAGAAGTTCTATCTTCCATTAGTTTCTGCAAAGCATCCTGAATCAGAATTTCTGTTTCAGTATCAATATTAGCTGTTGCTTCATCAAGAACGAATATCGTGGGATCGTAAGCCAGAACCCTTGCAAAGGCGATGAGCTGGCGTTGACCAACGCTAAAAGTAGCTCCACGTTCCATTACCGGTTCCATATATTTCTCGGGCTGACTATCTATAAAATCGTGAACATTCACATATTTGGCTACTTTTTCCATTTCGGCATCCGAAATGGACTCATCGCTGAGAACGATATTATCTTTAATCATGCCGGAAAACAGGAAAACATCCTGCTGAACGATACCAATATTACTACGCAATTCCTTCAGATTATATTCACTTATTTCCTTTCCATCAATGAGAATTTTACCTTTCTGGAAAGGATACAATCCGGATAATATGCTAATGATCGAAGTTTTACCAGAACCGGTATGACCAACCAGTGCAACTTTTTCTCCAGCTTTCACTTTGAAGGAGATATCCTTCAGCACATCACCGTTATCATTGTAGCGCAACCACACATTCTTAAATTCTATTTCACCTTTTAATTCATTGGAACTCATGCTAGGTTTTTCTAATCTGTAATCTTCTATGTCTTTATCCATCAGGTCAAATATTCTTTCTGATCCGCTCATTGCAGCCTGTAGAATATTGAATTTTTCGCTCAAGTGATGGATCGGTTCAAAAAATCTATCCAAAAACCAGAGGAAGACCATGAACACTCCTAGAGTAATTTTATCCTGAATGATCTGTCCACCACCATACCATAGTAGAATAGCAACTGCAATTCTACGTGTTGAATTTATTGCAGGTCGGAAAAAAGCGAATAGTCTCATCATCTTCATAGAAGCAGCAAAATATTCACCATTTATAGTTTTGAATTCATCAATTTTACGATTATATTGATTGAAAAGCTGGATGATCTTGAAACCGGAAATATCTTCAGAAAGGGTTGCGTTGATGTTAGCCAATTTCCGGCGTACAACCCGGTAAAGTTTACGACTGCGGTTGATAAATGTAGTGAAAAGTACAATTGTTAAAGGTAATATTGCAAAAGAAACAAGTGCCAGTTTCCAATCATAGATCAGCATTGCGATCATAATTCCAACCAGAACGAACATTTCCTGAATGAGTTGGATAAGACCATTTCCCAGCATTTCATTCAAGGTCCCAATATCATTAGTTACCCGTGTAACCAATCTACCAATTGGATTTTTATCAAAGAAGGAAAGCGGCATTCTTTCCAACCGGTAAAATAGATCACGCCTTAGATCGTACATCGCTTTCTGGGCTGCAATATTTACAAAATAAACCTGGAAATATGTAAAAAGCAACTGTAATGTTATAACCATAAAAAACAGGATTCCATAAAAAGTGAGTTTATCAAAATCTCTTTTACGCAATATTTTCAATTGTTCCCTGCTTAATATCCCTGAATCTTTCAATTCGGTTAAAGTTGAATTTCTAACAACCAATTCTTCATTAGAAATTTCTTTGAAATCAACATCCGAAAGCAAATTTTGCATTTCTATTGTATTATGTAAAACTGCGATTTTCTGCAATATTCTACCAGATTCTTTCAGGTTTTCAATTTTCTGTTTGGAAATAAAATTTATCTTCTTATTTGGAAAGAAAAGATATCCTTTTCCAGCAAATTCATATTGTTTAAATTTTATTCTGGGATATTCACGCAAAAATTCTTCAGCTTCAGATAAATTATTGAATTCAATTAAATTGTTATTAGAAAGAATCACCCTATCTACTGCACGTTGTGTTATAATCGGACTTAATAGATTCGTCGCAGTGATGAGTAACAACAAAATAAATGATATACCAACCAGAAGTTTATACGGCTTTAGATATTTAATGAGCCTGGAAAACAAAACCTTATCGTAGATTTTGCCTTGAATCTGATCTTCTACTAAACCTTTATCTAACTTACTCATTCTGATAATTTCTCTTCGATTTGTTGTTTTTCATAAATATCGGCATAAATTCCATTTTTGGTTAGAAGCTGTTTATGACTTCCTTCTTCTGCAATTTTCCCTTCATTCAATACAATTATCTTGTCAGCATGTTGGATCGAGGAAATTCGATGCGAAATGATGATCGTAGTTTTATCCTTTCTCATTTTTATCAGATCTTCCAGAATGTTTTTTTCGGTTTTTGTGTCCACAGCAGAAAGTGCATCATCCAGAATTAGGATATTGGGATCGGTCAGCAGTGCTCGGGCAATTGCCAATCGTTGTTTTTGCCCACCGGAAAGCGTTACGCCACGTTCACCGATCACGGTATCAAAACCATTTTCAAATTCGATTATCGAACTGTGAACCTGTGCTTTTTTACTCACTTCTTCTATCTCTTCACGAGTTGCCTTATTTTTGCCTAAACTAATGTTATTTGCAACTGTATCGGAAAACAGGAAAATCTCCTGTGGAACCATTACCAGGTTGGAACGTAGTATATCCAAAGGAACTCTATAGATTTCATTATCATCAAAAAAAATGGAATTGGCAGGCGGATTATAAACCCTTGAAAGTAGATCGATGACAGTTGTTTTTCCACATCCGGTTCTGCCAACGATTGCCAGTGTTTTTCCCGCTTCGATCTCAAAAGAGATTCCATTAAATATTTTCGGAGTTTCCGGAGAGTAGCTAAATTCCAAATTAATAAAAGAGATCTTCCCCTTCAAAGTAGAAATATTTTCATCAATATCTTTATCTACTATTTCAGGATCAACATTTAAAATGGAATTTAATCTTTTGAGCGATGCTGTTCCTCTTTGGAACAAATTCACGATCCAGCCGATGGCGATCATAGGCCATACAAGCATACCCAGATATTGGAAGAAA
>JAVCCD010000311.1 GCA_030765665.1 Candidatus Tenebribacter mawsonii
TAAACAAAATTTCGCGGAACCGCTGTGGCGCCACCATTGGCCCAATCAGAAAAATCTTCGATGAAAATTGTGGATCTTTCTGATGGTTTGTAATCCCAAAAATCTTGATAGTAATCCCAGGTGCGCAGATAACAACGAGCCAGATGCGGAACTAGATAGGAATGTGCATTACTGTAGTAGATCATATTCAAGTCATCTGTTTGCAAATTATTAAGCTGCTGGGAGAAGAGCGAAGTTGAAATTACTAAAACAAAAAAAACTATTAAAATTATTTTTTTCATGAAGCTCCTAAAAGATCAGGAATCCCATTCAAAAGGATTCCTGAAAAAGTACGAAATACTAATTCATGAGCGATCCCATATAATCTTGAAAGGCTCCAAACATGAGCTGCTGAAAATCCTGATTATTAAAAAATATATGTATCCCAAAGAAATCGCTTTGCATAAGGGTTTGGAATTCTTGAGACATGAATTGTTTTTGAAAATCCTGGGAAAGTGGCACCATAACATTTTGAAAATCCTGGGATATGAACATATTTTGAAAATCTTGTGACGGAGAGGTAAGTATAGTATTTTGAAAATCCTGAGAATTTACCATTTTTTGGTAATCTTGAGAGTTTACCAATTTTTGAAAATCCTGAGAATTCACTAATTTTTGCATATCCTGACTGAAGACTGCTTTAAGGGTGGGATTGCTGTTCATTAACGATCTAATTAAATTCGTAAAATCCAGGCTTTCAATATTGGCAGGATTTGCATAGGCTTTTTGAAATTCTTGTGATATCAAAAATGTAAATTGTTTATAAGAGTCTGGAGACAAAACACCAAAATCCTGGGAATCATTACTTTTCAGAACTGCTTTTAAGGTAGCTTCGTTAAGATCTGTTTCTTTCAATAAACCGAGTTTTACCGAGTCGAAATAGCGGTTCATCAAAATAATTTTTTGCATATCCCCCGTCATGGAAACGAAGCTTTTGAACTCATCACTTTTCAGGAAGTTGACTAACTCCTCATTTTTCATAGCATTTTGCCATTCAGCGCTTTGTGTAAAGGCAACGAAGTCTTCATTTTCCAAAAGCAGGTCGGCAGCGTCCATTTGTTCACCCCGGAATTTATCTGCTTTTTCTACTCCACCGATCGTTCCTTTTAAATCGCTTGAATCATTCATCGGCCAGATAAACGAGAAGAAAGCAATAACAACAGCAACAACAATAACACCAATTAAAATAAAACCTTTTTTCATAAATCCCCCTTTAAATTGTTCATCGACATCTAATTAATATTCTGTTAATAAAGTCAATAATAAAATATTTTAAAATCTCTGCCAGTTAAATTTGAGATATTATGTAGAGATTTCATCTTATAATCCTACTATTAAAAATTCTAAAAGAGAGTTTTTCATGACTCTCCTAAAAGATCAGAAATCCCATTTAAAAAGGATTCCTGAAATGTTTAAAATAATATTTGTTACCATGTTAGCAAGGAACCTATTGAGCTTTCAGCACGAACTTTTGAAAATCCTGTGAGAAAATATGTAAAATTACTTGCTGAAAATTTTGAGAATTCGCAAATTTCCTTAAAATAGCGAAGGTAAGACAGCAAAAAATACTTTAGCTTATATTTGGATCCTGCTCTTTCACATACACGATCAGTTCTTGAGAGAATTCTGAAGCCAGCACAATTCTGGAATAATCTATTGGTACATTATTCAGGAATTGTAATATAAAGTATTGGCAGGGATCATGTGGAAATGCACCGGCAAAGAAAAATCCAAGTGCTTCCAATTCTTCCACTTTGCTCATAGAGAATTCATCTCGAAGATCTAGGTACAAGTTTACTGTCTCAATCTTCTTCTGACATAATTCTTTCAGCCTATGTCCAATCTCTTTTTCCAGGTTTTCACCTGCTGTATTCACGTACATGTTTGCATAACCTAAATTATCATAAACTTCAATTTCCAAATCAGATTGGATGATCTTGTCTTGAATTATCACTGAATCAGATGGTAATTCGAATTGAGTTTTGATATCAAGATTCTTATATATTTTCTCCAAAATATCTTTGTGTTTAGAGGGTACGAACAACAGAAATTCATCTTGTTCAATTAATTTTAAATTGCTTAAAACCAGACTCTCTCTTTGAGCACTCAGGGCATCCATTTTTGAAAACTTCTTGGCAGGCGAAAGACCAATTAAAATAGCAGAATCTTTATATCCACATTTCACTAAAGCTTTCTGAGAATAAGGATGAGTGGTTACTCCTTTAGCATAAATCCCTTTAATCTCCAATTGCTTCGCACTTTTCAATAGCAAAGCTGTCAATTTGTTCAAACAACCTTGTCCTCTGAATTTCGGTTTTGTAAACGCCATGCCAATTTCTGGAATAGCCCATTTCTTCCCAAATCTCTCCAGAGCTCCATGGCTCATCACTTCTCCAGTATCATCGGTAACTGCTACTGCTGAAATTAATTCACCAGTATTGGTCATTTCTATTAATCTCTCTGGATAATATATGTTTTCCATTATATAGGTATAACCATATGTTTTATAGGCACATTGGGAAATTTCTACTGCTTGTTTTGGTTGTAGTAATTCGGTGTGATAGTCAACTTTTTCAGTTTCCTTTTTTGCTTTATCGATTGGTTGTTCATACGCTCCCATTTCAGATGCTTCAACAAACTGATCAATATGCTTTTGCTCAATAAATTTTATTAAATGAACTTCCTTACCACCAAAACCCTTGTTATGAAAGGAAAGTTTATCCACACTACCTTTCATCAAACGGAACCCCAAACCACTCTGATCATCTCCATCTAAAACTTTTTCAGGATTGAATTCTTCCACCTGGTCAGGGTCAAAAGGCAAGCCTTTGTCTTGGATAATTACTTTAAATTCAGTGGGTGTGATTTCACATATCACATCAAAATTTGCATCCTCTCCCGGCAGAAAGGCATGTTTTACTACATTTGTCACAGCTTCTTCTACTGCGATGTTAAAAAACATAATATCTTTTGTCGAGAATTTCGTCATCAAAGCGTTTTCTCTGATGAAAGCATGTATTACTGGAAGATAAGCCAGTTTAACTGGTATGATCAATTTTGATATTTGTTGTTTCATAAAACCCCCATTAATTTCTTCAAGGAAATAAATGTGAAAGATAGTTGATGTTGTCAAGAAAGTTGGAATTAGTTTAGAAAATATTTTTGGAAATGGTAATTTGGTTTTGGATTTTTGCCAACATACATTTTCCAATCGAGAGTAAAAAAAATTTTATTGTTTTCATCAACTTACATTCAGGTCATGGAAAAAGACTTATGGTTTTTTCAGCGGTATATTTATAGAAAACCGACTACTTTTCCAATGGAAGATGAAAAATTACTACTAAAGATATAATTTATTTTTTAAACAATTTGACATGCAAACTTCAGATTCTTACCTTGCTAATAATTAATAATAAGAGTTAATTTTCTCTTATTTCATCTTGAAATGTGTGGGTTTTGAAAGTTATTTATTAAGGGTGATTTATGAAAATACGTTTTTGGGGAACGAGTGGTTTCCTACCAAATTCGATAACTGAAAAGCATATCAAAGAGAAATTATTCCATGCCAATAAAAGATCCCAGAAGTTCAAACTGAAAAATGACAAGGGCATTAAATTTTTTTTCGATTATGAACTAACTTTTTCGGAAAGTGGAACTTTTGACAGCAACACAGTATGTGTAGAAATCAGAGATGACGAACTGAATAACAATACTCCCAAAGAATACATGCTTTGCGATGCAGGAAGTGGATTACGATGATTTGGAAATTGAGCTTTACTATTAATCAATCAATCGGATGGGGAATATGACTAAAAAAATATTTATTTTAATTATTATATTTGTTTTTTGCACAATCTTTGCTGAGGAAAATCAGGAGCTGCAATCAATCACATTTGGTTTGCACTGGTTTCCGCAAGCTCAATTTGCTGGATACATAATGGCTTATGAGCAAGGCTTTTATGAAGCTGTGGGGATCGACATGAATTTGGAATTTTTTGACGGATCAAGTTCACTCACCAATTTACGAGAAGGAAAGGTTGATTTTTGCACTGCCTGGCTCAGCCAGACAATTGCAGTTAAATCTGAAGGTGAAAAGATAGTTAATTTATGTCAGATCCTGCAGAAATCTTCTCTGATCCTGGTGGCCAAAAAAAATACAGGTATAGAAAAACCAGAAGACATGAATGGCAAACGGATCAGTCTTTGGAGTGGAGATTTTTCCATTCAACCCAACGCTTTTTTTAATAAATTCAATATTAACTATGAAGAAGTACCTCAATCTTACAACATTCAAGCATTCTTAGCTGATGCCTGGGATGTGGCTTCTGCAATGTACTACAACGAATATTATAAAATAATATTGGCCGGTATTAATGAGGAAGAGTTGAACACATTCTTTTTTTCTGATTACAATTTAAACATTCCCGAAGACGGCATTTACTGCACTGAAGATATGATAGCTGAGAATCCTGAACTTTGCCAAAAATTTAGTGAAGCAACTCTGCAAGGCTGGGAATATGCTTTTGCACATCGGGATTCAACCTTGAAAATTGTGATGAAATATTGTGATGAGCATCAGATGCAGACGAATCTGGCAGCTCAAAGCTGGATGTTGCATGTGATAGAAGAATCTATGAAATACAATACCGGCGAGAACTCGTCATCTTGGGGAATTCTAACAAAATCTGATTATGAAAGAGTCGCCGAGATTTTACAGGAACAAGGATTAATAAAAAATATTCCTCCTTATCTGGATTTTTATGGAGGAAAACAAAAATGACAAAAATCAAAAGACCGATAATTTGGAAGTTGATTCTTGGTATTGGTATACCACTATTGATTATTTATGGAACAATACTTTTCCTGAATTTCAAATGGAATACAGCCTCTGCGATTGAACAAATGAAAGACTATCTGGTTGAGTTAACCGGTCACAATGCTGCAACTTTGAATACTGATTTTAGCAAAATTGCCCAATATCCGATTGGAATTTCCAAGATGCTGGAAGTGATGTCCGAGCCGAATGAACAAAAACTATACAGTCTTTTATCCGAAATAGTGAAAGGAAATACTTCCATTAACAGCATGTCTGTTGCTTATGAACCTTATGCCTACAACAGGAAAAAAAGATTTGCTCCTTATGTATATCGTGAAGAAGGTGATATCCTAACGACTGATCTTTCTAAAGACCAGAATTATTGCAGTGCTGACTGGTATTCCATTCCAATGCTCCTGAAAGAACCATATTGGTCTGAACCGTACTACAGTCAAGCTGCTGACAACACATTGCTGGTTACGTTTTCAGTTCCAATGTTTAAAAATAACAAATTTATAGGGATTGCTTCAGCAAATATTTGTCTGGAAAATCTACGAAAAACAATGAAAAGTATTGAGATAATGGGCGGCTACACTTTTATGATCAGCCAGTATGGAACTTATATTTATCATCCAAATGAACGAGATATCATGCGAGAGACTATCTTTAGTAAAGCAGTAAAATATGATATCGAAGCAATGAGAACTTACGGACGTGAGATGATCAAGGGTGAATTCGGGATTGGACAATTCAATGATCCGATCACAGGAATTAAGCAATGGCTTGTTTATTCTCCAGTTGTTTCAAATAGTTGGTCTCTTGCTGTCATAATTCCTGAAAAAGCGATCCTAAAGATTGTTTATTCACGTATCTTAAGGCAGATGGGTGTGATGGTCCTAGGATATTTGGTTATCATGCTCAGTGTGATCTGGGCCGCTTTTAATATCACAACTCCAATCCGGAATTTGATGAAGAAGACGGAAAGATTGGCAACCGGTGACTTGGACGTGCAAATGGTTAAAATCAGAGGAAATGATGAGATCCATGCGCTGGCAGAAGTATTCAATAAAATGGTGAGAGATTTGAGGCATTATATCAATGATCTGACCAATGCAACAAAAGCTCGTGAGTCTGTGGATAGTGAATTGCGGATTGCCCGCCATATACAGGAATCATTGATTCCGAGAATTTTCCCGCCTTTCCCAAACAGAACAGAATTTAGTTTGTTTGCACGCAACATTCCTGCCAAAGAAGTCGCGGGAGATTTTTACGATTTCTTCTTTTTGGATGAAAACAATCTGGCTCTCATTATTGCGGATGTTTCTGGAAAAGGAGTTTCAGCTTCATTATTTATGGCTGTAACCAAAACTCTAATTAAAGCCAAATCAAATTATGTGGATTCTCCTGAAACGATAATGAGCCAAGTGAATTATGATCTGTGTCAAGATAACGATGCAGCTATGTTCTGTACTACATTCATGGCTGTTTTGAATGTGAAAACAGGAGGCTTCAAATATTGCAATGCGGGACATAATAATCCTTATCTAATCCGGGGCGATGGTGAGATTATACAGTTTGAAAACACGGAAGGAATGGCTCTTGGCGTCATGGATGACTGCAAGTACACTTCCAAAAAGATCAAGCTGAAAAAGAATGATCTGGTCTATCTTTATACCGATGGTGTAAACGAGGCCATGGATATAGATGGGAATGAATTCTCTTACGAGAAAATGGTAGAATTCATGAAAGAAATGAAAACTACCACACCAAGGCAGACTATTGAAATAACCATGAATGCAGTAGAAGTATTCACGAAAGATGCAGAACAATCGGATGATATTACGATTATGGCTCTCCGATACTTGATATAGAGAAAATATATGGATAATAAAAATCAGAGAATCCTTAAGAACAAGAAGGATGAGATAAATCACTTCAGTGAAGTTTTAGAAGAATTTGGAGAAAAACATGAAATCCCTTTCAAGGCAGGTATGGAGATCAATCTAGCTGTGGAAGAGATTTTGATGAACATTATTTCGTATAGTCATCAGGATGTTACAGATTATGAAATAGAAGTGAAATGGTGGTTGGAAGACAACTTTTTTTTCATGGAATTCATCGATGATGGAATCGAGTTTGATCCACTCAGATTACCGAAACCCGATCTCGAATCTTCCCTGGAAGATAGAGAAATTGGTGGACTGGGAATCTACTTTGTAAGAAAGTTAATGCAAGAAGTGAAATATAGTAGGGAAAATGGAAAGAATATTTTATTTTTAAAAAAAAAAGTATTTTAAAGGTTTGGAGGCTAAATGGAAATCAAACAAGAGAAAAAGGGTGATGTAGCAGTAATGAATGTAAGCGGCAGGCTTGACGCAACAACAGCTACAGAATTAGAAGCTAGCTTAGTACCACTGATCGAACAAGATGGGAAAAAGATAATTCTGGATCTGGATGGTTTGGAATATATCAGCAGTGCAGGACTTCGTATTCTGCTGCTTGGCATGAAAATGATGAAAAAAGTTTCCGGGAAAATGGTGATCTGTGAAATGAGAGAACACATCCGTGAGATCTTTGAGATTGCAGGTTTCTTGCCGATCTTCACGATCGTTGCTACTCAGGAAGATGCTTTAGCAAAATTCTAAATTATTAAGATTTTTGTAAAAGGCATTGCTCGTTTTGAGTAATGCCTTTTTGTTTTTTACAACCGCTGAATGTACGAGGCTCTTTAAAGGGTTGGAAAATATCAATGCACGCTAAAAGTAGCTTTCAAATATTCGGATGTCTTGCGACAATCAGAAGTTTGAGACTATTTACCATAGTGCCAAATGTCACCATACTGTTTTGTATAAAATTGAAAGAATATTTCTGGATGGTATTTAGACTTCTGTTCAAAAGCACGCTCAATTCAGACCATAGTTTTAAAGCCGTACGATAATAATTGTGCGGCTTTTTGTATGGATAATTAATATACACTGATCTTTTCTTCTTTTATTTTGACAAAATTATCTCACATTAAAGCAAGATAAACAACGTCAATAAAATAAGTTAATAAAATTGTATGATTTAAGGATTAATAAACTATTGAACATTTCAGAGATTATTTAATGAGTGGTTTATATTGAGAATACTCTTGCAAAAGCAACAAATAATTTGACAGTAAACTTAGAACAGCTTAATTAGGAGTCGAGTTTTAGAAAATTTAAAAATAGAATAAATATTTTAAGAACAAAGGAGTTATTATGAATAGAAGACTAATTGATGTATGTAAATTAAAAGAGAATATTATTACAATTGAACCAGATGCTACTATTAAAGAAGCTGTTTATCAGTTAAATAAGCATAAAATTGGTTGCCTTATTGTGATGACGGATACTAATATTTTAGGAATTATTTCCGAACGCGATATTCTTAGTAAGCTTGGAAAGACAAGTGTGAATGATGAAATTCATGGTGTTAAGATAAGTGAGATAATGACACCAAAAGAAGAGCTTATTATTGGTCATCCAGAAGATACAGTTGAATATTTGATGAACATAATGAATGAGAAAAAGATCCGTCATATCCCTCTTGTTAGTGATGAAGGAAAATTAGTTTGTCTTACATCGATCAGAGATATTATTAGAATTCTATTGAAGGATTCTAAAGCTAAAGTAAAATATTTATCAGACTATGTTCAAGGAAAATATCCAGGCTAAGATTTAGTTTATAATTTCGCACAAAAGTCCTCCACTAGCGGAGGACTTTTTTATTTGTTGATTTTCCGTAACAAAATTTCTGCAGAATTTAATACGCATATAGAAATTATTTCACCAAACTTCACATTTTCAGGTTGGACTCCCAATAGATAAGTTTTCATTTTAAAAAATTCAGAAATTCTTTTCACTGATATTGTATGTGTGTTAACTGTGAAATCTTGAACCTTCTCAATTGGTAAAAAGTCTATGAACCCCGGTTCTTTACTAAAATCTGTGCAATCCACAAGGATAAGAATTTCTGGATCTATTGAGTTGATCTTTCCAACGAATTTTTCTATACCACTTTCAACAATTAGAGTGTTAATTTTATTAGTTTTCTTAATGTTTTTGCAGATGTAAATACCAATTCCATCATCACTTTTTAAGGCATTGCCAATACCAACGAATAGTATTTTTTTTATTTTAAGTAGTCTGAGTAATTTACTAAATGTATTTTCATTCATCAATTTTTTTATGTTAAATTCTTAATTTGAACTTGTCTGTTACAATTCGGACAAAGAGTATTAAACATATCCTTGCGTTTAAGACCATCCTGTATTGTAACCTTGATATCCTCTTCCCTCGCCAATTGTAATCTCTCATTTAACATATTAAGATTTAATATGGAGGAATAAGCTTTGGGACCCAGTTTTTCATGAATGAATTTCATATGATCTTTTGTTGTAATTATAGTTCCACAACTATTACAGATAAGAAGTTCTCTTTCTTGAGTTTCTATAAGCGTACTCCTATCAAAACAAGAAAGTTCGTATTCTTCATCAGATAGCTTTACTCCATTCCCTGTTATACAATGCTCTTCACATTTTCCGCAAAAAATACATGTACCATAATCCCTAGTAATTGTTCTAATCCCTTTTGAAGAGTCATCAATAAAAGTAATTGCATCTG
This sequence comes from Candidatus Tenebribacter mawsonii, assembly GCA_030765665.1. Classification (GTDB taxonomy): domain Bacteria; phylum Cloacimonadota; class Cloacimonadia; order Cloacimonadales; family TCS61; genus Tenebribacter; species Tenebribacter mawsonii. The sequence continues at coordinate 9,502 of JAVCCD010000311.1, forward strand.
CTGGGCATACATTTGCACAAGTTTCACAACCTACACAGTTATCTTCATCTACAATCGGTTTTCCGCGATAACCAGCAAATGGTTTGAAATCTCCAGCCGGAAATTTAGTTGTATATGGTTTTGTAAATAATGAAGTTATTGCTTCTTTTAATTCTCTCAATTTTGGATACTTCATTTTTGAACATCCTTATAATCATCAATAACGGATTTATCCCAGAGTTTGATTCCAGATTTATAAGATCCTCGTATGAGAGCATGCGCAGCAACAGTCGATGCAAAAAACAAAAGTGGTATTGCGATAAGTGCTTTCATACCTATTGCTGAAAAACCGTATTTAATAAATATCCCAAATAGGATACTGCAGGTTCCTAGCGTAACTGATTTCGTAGCTGATTGCAGACGGTTGTAAACATCAGGAAGACGGATCAATCCTATGCATCCAAACAGATCGAATACAACTCCGATTATAATAAATATTAAGCTTATTGTATCACTCATCTAATTTTTTCCCCGTTAAATATTTTGCTAAGGTTATCGTTCCAATAAAGCTTAAAAGTATCCACGCTATCGCAATATCTATAAGAAATAACCTACCTGTTATTAATACCATTAAACCGCATATTCCTACTACTAGAATTCCAAAGATATCTATCGCTACCATTCTATCTGCTATTGATGGACCGAATACAACTCTGAAGAAACAACAGAAACTTAATCCGATCAGGACATAAAGGAGTAGATTAATAATCATTCGAATATCCTTTTTATATATTTTTCAAATCTTCCTAAGATCTTGTTTGTATATTGCTCTGGCTCTTTGCTGCTCACAAATATCCAGTGAATGTAAAATTCATCATCAATAATATCTACCGTGATTGTTCCAGGAGTCATCGTAATAGAATTTGCCAGGAATGTCTTCCCGATATCTGTTTTTAGAGCAGTTTTAACTTTTACAATTCCTGGTTTTATTGGCATTGAAGGGCTCAATACTCGATAAGCAACATCAAGGTTAGCTTTAATACATTCCCAGATAAAAATGACTAAGTAAATAATTATCCAGAAGTATCTTTGAAGTTGGAAAAATTTCTTTGAATCCTTCAGAAAACTTTTTCCAAACACTAATGATGTTAATAGAGCAACAAGCGCTCCCACAATCAGATTGGGAGTTTCCAGATTAAATGTGATTAGCAACCAGAGAACAAAAATAATAATAAAAAGCGTAATATATTTCATATTTACATCCCTAGAATTTTCGTTGAATAATCAGCTGTATTTATCAATACATCCACTGCTGGTTTTAAGAAGATTTCCCGTACATCAGGAATAACCAACAAACTTAATGTTATACACAACAGAGCCATAACTATCATAGAAAATGCCATCGAGAATGGCACTTCTTTTATCTTTTTTTCTTTCCATTTAGAACCATCATTGTTATAAAAAGTATATTTTTGTAATTTCATAAAGTAAGCAATTGTGATCACACTTACTAAAACAGCCAGAAAAGCCAGAACATAATATTGAGCTTGAATTGCTGCGATAATTATTATCAACTTACTAAAGAATCCATTAAAAGGAGGTATACCTGATATTGCCAGAGATCCTACAAGAGATGTTCGTGATGTTATCGGCAGAACTTCAGAGAGTCCTCCCATTTTTCTCATGTCACGTGTTCCTGTTCGATATTCCACAGCTCCTGCACTTAAGAACAATAATCCTTTAAAAATTGAGTGATTGAGAAGATGAAACAATCCACCAGTAATTGATAATGCAGCTACTGCTTTATTTCCACCAGTTGCCAGAACCAGCATTCCAATTCCTAATCCCAAAACAATATATCCAATTTGACTAATACTGGAATATGCCAGCATTCGCTTAATATCCCACTGCCCAATCGCAAGCAATCCACCAATAATCATCGAAATCGTACCCAGCACAGTTATGGTCATTGATAATTCGTATGAAAGGGGGAACATATTGAAGAACAAGCGTATGATAACATAGATTCCAACTGCTTTTATCAAAACACCTGAAAGCATTGCAGAAATGGGAGAAGGTGCAGAGGAGTGTGCATCAGGTAACCATGTATGGAAAGGAAATATCGCTGCTTTTAATCCAAAACCTGCGATCAATAGAACAGAAATAAACTTAATGAACACATTTGTTCCCGTTGGAGAGCTGCAATTTATTGTTAATTGTCTTGAGATATCAGCAATATTTAGAGTTCCCGTATTCCAGTATATCAACCCTATTGCCAATAGAATTATTAGTGATGCAATTCCTCCAAGAACCTGATATTTAAAGGATGCTTCTAACTGTTGCTTCTCAACACCAAATGCCACGAGGGCATAAGACGAAATTGCTGCGATTTCCAAAAACACAAAGATATTAAATATATCACCACTTAAAACAATTCCGTTCATTCCAGCTATCATCAGGCTAAACAAAACATAGAACTTTCTTTCTGAAGTGTATTGTTTTGTGTATGAAAGTGAATAGAAAATTGCTAGGAATCCAACTAAAGAGATAACCAATAATATCAATTTAGTTAATCCATCCATAACCATATAAATAGCAATTGGAATGCCATTTACCGGTTCAAATCCACCAACTTTATAAATTAATGTTCCTTCTGAATTTATTATGAAGTGAAAAGTGAGATAAACTAAACTTAACATGAAAATGGGTGTTATAAACTTATTTATGTTTTTAATGAACCTGCCAAGCATTGCCATTAAAAATGCACAACCCAATGGTATAATTACAAATAGTGGAATTAAAGAATTCATTTTTTATCCCTTTAGATCTTTGATCTTATTAATATCAAACGTTCCATATTTTTGGTATAACCTGATAGCAACAGCAAGCAAAAGTGCTGTTGTAGCAAGTCCGATCACGATAGAAGTTAGTATCATTGCCTGAGGTAAAGGATCAACGAATTTGGAATGTTCAAACCCTTTAGTAATTATCGGTGCTGTTCCTCCCTCAATGTAACCAATCATGATAAAAAACAGATTTATACTATATTCCATGATCGCAATCCCAATAATTATTTTTATCAAATTTCTCTTAGAGACTACACCATACAACCCAACGAGAAAAAGTATAAAACATAATATATATATTATCATTTTTTCTCCTCATCTTTATATACTACCATAGCAATAAATATTGTAGCAATAGCTGCACAAACTTCAGCTCCAACAACTATATTTTCTATAGGGATAAAACCACCGCTAATAAGTTTTCCCAGTTCTCCTTTATCTAAGAAATTTGCAAAGAAAACAACACCTCCAGAGAAAAGAAGTCCTAACCCTGCAAGAATTAAAAAGCCAAGAATTGCAGCACTTTCCATAAATTCCAAGCCCTCTTCTTCTTTACGTAAATTAGGCAGAATATTGCCATTTGCAAGAATCTGTAGAATAAATGCTCCAGCCATTATTACACCACCGGCAAATCCTCCACCAGGAGTAAGATGACCATGCAAAATTATATATAAACCGAACATAAAAATTACTGGGCATATTATCTGACCGATCTTCTTAACGATTATAGTCATACCTTTCATAATTATTTTTCCTTCTTCCCTTTTATCCTGAGGATAGTAAGAACACCGATTACCGCAGTAAAAAGCACAGTTGCTTCACCAAGTGTATCATAAGCTCTATAATCAAAAACAACACCCGTTACAAGATTTGCACTCTTTGTATGCTGGGCTCCGTCAATATAGGGTTGTGCCATTCGCATAGTATCAGCTCCAAATTGACTCAGACATCCTGTTGCTCTATCAAAGATCAAAATAAAAACAAGTGCAGCTATTAACGTAATTGCATAATATATAGCTATCTTTGGTTTAAATTCCATTTTAGGGATTTTACTTTGAGTATTCTTAATTGCAGCTATCATTATTATCAGCGTTGCTACTTCTACAACAACCTGCACAATTGCCAAATCCGGAGCTTGTAATAATAAAAATGCTATAACTAACCCGAACCCAACTATCCCATATGAGATTACTGCCGAGAGCAGATCACTTGCATTTAAAGAATAGATTGAACCCAAGATCATTAGAACAAGGATGATGATTAAATAAAGTTCCATATATTATCCCTCTAAAATATTAGAATTATCAGCAAGATCAACAATCCTGCAATGTACCAGAATACATATCTTGGTAAAAATCCGTTATGTGCATCACTAAATACATGATTGAGCCACAAAATAATTTTCTTAAAAATTTCGTATATATCGAACCATTTTTTCTCGGCTTTTTTATAACAAAATGATAAAAATTTGAAATTTTTAATAGTTTGATAAAAATCTAAAGATGAAAAATTTGTCTCCTCCTGAAGTTTTTCACCTCCAATGAAGCTTTCTGAAACACGATGGTTTTTCATATTACCATAAAGATAAATTAGGAAGCCAACAACCACAGAAACAAGAATGAGAATAGATACACTTTGTGATTGCCAAATACCTACATAATTCAATTTTCCGGTAACAGGTTCTATTAAATATGGAATTACAAATTTCGCTGCGAATATTCCAAAACCAATACAAACAATTGCGATTACAATTTGTGGTAACCACATCAGGAAACTTACTTCTTTAACTTTTTCCAATTTCTCATTTCTTCTTCCGAGATATATACCTGTTATCAATTTGATGAAACTAGCTAAAGTAAGAGCTGAGCCAAGTACAGCTAATGTTAGCCAGACTATCCAGAGTTTATTTGCCAGCCCTGTTCCATTTCCAAAGTCAATGATTCCCTGATATATCATCCATTTTGAGAAAAAACCATTAAATGGTGGAATACCGGAGATAGAAAGTGCAAAGATTAAAGCTGCGAAAAATGTTAAGGGCATCATCTTGGAAAGACCACCAAGTTCATCTAGATTTTCCTTTCCTGTTTGTTTTTCTACACTACCCGCTGTTAAGAACAATCCACCTTTATAAAGCGCATTATTTATCATATGGAACATTCCGGCAGCAATGCCAAGAGGACTTCCTAAAGCAATTCCTGTTATCATATATCCTACTTGAGAAACAGCGTGATATCCAAGAAGTTTTTTATAGTTATGCTGTACCAGAGCCATCATTACAGCACCAATTATAGTAACTGAACCAATAATTAACAGCATCAATGTTGCCCAATCCGTAAGTTGGAAAATATCTCTACATATTCTTATCAAAAAGTAAATCCCCAGAAGTTTATCTAGTGAGGCTGGAAGGTATGCAGATGAAGATGCAGGAGCTTTTTTTACGTAATCTGGTACCCAACTATGGAACGGCATTGCTCCAGCTTTGGTGAAACTTCCCACTAATAAACTTAAGAATGCGATTATTCCTAATGTTCCTGTAGTTGCAATATGAACTTCCGACATGTTCATAGAACCAGTAATCTTCCAAAGAATGCCAATTCCTAATATAAGAATTGAATCGGATGCACCGATGAGAATGAAGGTTTTCTTTGCAGCCGATGAACTCTCTTCATCAAATCCTTTTATCAACATATAAAGTGTTAAACCCAGGATTCCCCAAAAGATAATGAAAAGGATCAGGTTATCAGAAAACACTGCACCAAAAGCTGAGCCTAAAGTAATGAGATAGTATGAATAATAACCAGTTATTGCTTTCTCTTTTGTGATGTATGATAGAGAATAAAGTGCAAATAAAAAACCGAATATCCCAATGAATAATACTATCAATTTACTTAGGGAATCCACATTAAAGATTAGATATTTAGAGATACTAGGAAATTTGAAGCATTCAATGTTTATTATACCTGAGCTCATTTTAAATACTAAAATAGAAGTGTAGAGTGTAAAAATTGAAATGAGTAAGTTAACAACTCCCTTAACTTGTTTCAAAAATTCTGGTATTAAGAACAGAACTATTCCAATTCCAATTGGTAAAAATATTAGATATTGCAAATTAATCATAATTTCATACCTTTAATTTTGCTTTCAGATTTTTGGTTTTTTCCTGAGATAGTTTTATCAATTCTGCTGCGCTCATTATATGTTTTCCTGTTGTATAATCATAAACGTGAGACATCCTTTCCGTGCAGCAATAGCAGGGATCTACAGCTGCAGTTGCAATAGCAGCATCGGAAATAGTTCCTCCCACGCAGGATCTCCTAAATGTAGGAATGCAGGTAAAACTAGGTGCTCGTATTTTATGTCTGACAGGACTATTCCCACCATCGGATTTAACAAAATGAAAGACCTCACCACGAGGAGCTTCGGCATGACCTATACCGATTCCTGGAGGAATTTCTTTAACTTTTACTTTAATATCTCCAGCTTCTGTTTTCTTTAGAGCTTCTAAACATTGCTTTATTATACTGATAGATTCATACATTTCCAGAAGTCGAACTTCTGCTTTGGCAAAAACATCCCCATCATTAGCTGTTATTACTTTCCAATCTATCATATCATAAGCCGCATATGGGTCATCCCTGCGAACATCAATATCAACTCCAGATGCTCTTGCTGTTGGCCCAACAGCTCCAAAATCGTGAATATCTTCCGCAGTAAGAATTCCAACACCTTTAAGACGAGCATGAATAACCGGATCATCCATAACAGCACCAACTAACAAAGTTGTTTTGCGTTCAACCTCATCTAATACCTTTAAAAGTTGAGCTGCCTGCTCAGGACTAATATCTCTTCTTACACCACCAATAGTGAACATCGCATAGCTATTCCTATTTCCAGTAATAATCTCGAACATATCTAGAACAGGTTCGCGATATTTCCAAGCCCACATAAAAACTGTATTATAACCAAGGAAATGTCCAGCAAGCCCTACCCACAATAGATGACTATGAACTCTCTCCAATTCACCTACTATAGATCTGATGTATTTCGCTCTTTCAGGGATTTCTACACCTGGAATACTCTCCACGGCATTAGCATAGGCAAAAGGATGCGAAGTTGAACAGATACCGCATATTCTTTCTACAACATAGAAAACCTGTTCAAATGTTTTTGATTGGCATAATTTTTCTATTCCTCGATGATTATAACCTGTTTCCCAAATAACTTCTTTTACGATCTCTCCATCACAATAGAGTTTGAAAAATTCGGGTTCTTCTAAAAGCGGATGATATGGTCCAAGTGGAACTAAGGTTTTCTTGCCCATCTATTATTCCTCCTCCACATAATCTCTTCTGAGAGGATATTTCCCTTCCGGCCAATCTTCAGCAAAAAGGAATCTTTCCGGTTTTGGATGATTTAGAAATGTAATTCCCAGCAAATCCATAATTTCTCTTTCTATCCATTCTACACCATAAACTACGGGTGTTAAAGATTCAATTTCCGGTTTATCTCTATCCAACATTACGTTAAGATTCACTATCCAACCACTGCTATCATCAGAGAAATGATAAATTATTTCATATCCTTCTTTGGAATCCATTGCAGTTACAATGATGTAGCGGTAAGCTAGATATTTAAATAAGTACTCAGCAATTTGTAATAAACTACTTTTGGGAATGTATATCATTAATCTCTTTGTATTCACAACTTCTGCATCGATAATCTTTGGAAATTTTATTTTAATGTCTTTAATGTACTGTTCAATATCCATACAAATTTATCCTTATTTCTTATTTAGAAATTTTACAACACCTGCAAGCATTGCTTCAGGTTTAGGAGGACATCCAGGGACATAAGCATCTACGGGAATAACTGTATCTAATGGTCCCTTAAAAGTATAACTATCTTTAAACATTCCACCAGTACAGGCACATGCTCCTATAGCAATTACGACTATTGGTTTAGGAGCTTGATCATACACTTCTTTAATACGAGGAAGTAGCTTTCTGGTAACTATCCCAGTTACCAGTAATACATCTGCATGACGAATACTTCCCACTAGTTTCATTCCAAATCTCTCAATATCAAATTTCGGAGTTAGGCAATCCAATATTTCTATATCACAATTATTGCATGAACCTGCACTCATATGAAAAACCCATAATGATTTTTTGAAGCACTTTTCTTTAAAACCCAATGTATTCTCCTATATTTAACTTCTGAGTGTGCAAAGCACCTCCGAATGTTGAGTCCAATAAATCCTGAAAACAATCGGATGTTCTTCGAACAATCAGATGTTTATTCATAATCCTAAGATTGCTAAAATTATACTGACAACAGCCAGTAGGTTCATCCAAATCCAAAAGAAACGCATTGCCTGATCGATCCTTACTCGTGGATTTGTATTTCTTACTAAAGTTACTAATAATACAACTAAAACTACCTTGAGAATTGACCAGAGAATATTGATCCCTTCAAAATTCATTCCAGCAAAAAAGAGTGCAACTACAAGAGCTGGAAGTACAAATAACATGATATATTTAGCAAGAGTTACCAATGCATATGTAGTCCCAGAAAATTCAATTGTGATGCCATCGCAGATTTCACCTTCTCCTTCTGCCATATCGAATGGTACTAACCCTAGTTTTGCTTGAATACACATTAGAACTACAATGAAACCTATAACACCTGAAATGCTTCCAATAAAAGCACCATTTGCAGTTTGGAACGCAATGATCTCAGATAGCTTTATACTCATCTCCGATTTTATAATAATTGATATCAACACGAGCAGAAAAGGAACTTCATAGCTTAATATCAGTTTCATTTCACGTGATGCGCCAACTGCTGCAAGCGGATTCCCCGATGCTAAAGCACCAATCATGTAACTAAGCGAAGGAATATTAAGAAGGTAGATGATCACAATAAGATCACCAAGAAATCCTGTTTTAATTCCAAATAATGGAAGCAGAACAAATACTGATGAGATAACTGCTCCGAAAAGTGCTAAAATTGGAGCAATGAGGAATGTGAGCTGAGAACCTCTTTTGGGGATCAAAGTCTCTTTAGTTAAAAGTTTAATGAAATCGTAAAGTGGCTGTAAAAGTGGTGGACCTTGACGGAACTGAACTCTTGCAGTTATCTTTCTATCAAACCAGGAAAGAAAACCACCAACAATACCGGAAAATAACAGACCCGGAAAAATTAAAAAATAAAATATTTCTTTTCCCATACTTATCCTTTACTCGTTCTTCATTAATTTGTCCCAGATAAATTCTTTCACCAGGATTTTATCATTTAATTTATGAATATTTTCTTCTTTGTTTTCATTAGTATCAACTATTGTTATCGCTCCTTCGGGAGATGTTTCCATACACTTTAAAGATTTTGTTTTATCATTGAAATCACAAAGATCACAAATTGACTTCTTGGAAGTAAATACATCGTTCATAATTGAACCAAATGGACACACTGCTACACATGATTGACATCCGACACACAAAGTAGCAGATCGAATAATAAAACCATCTTCATCCTTTTCCAAAGCTTCTTCCGGACAAACTAAAATGCATGGTGAATCTTCACATTGTCTGCAAGTAAACAACATCATGGCTTTTTCTACAATATCTTTCATCCCAATATTGTTTGGGTGATAATCGTAAATGCATTCACCAAAATTGTATTTGCCATCTTCCTTATTCCGGAACTTTGCCAAATCAATTAATATTTTATTGCTCATTTCACCGCCAAATATTTACGATTTTTTTTCGAATAAACTGCGAAACTCAATCATTTCGGATGTGTTCTTTATCTCTTTATAAGTAAAAACAGGACCGTCTTTACATACAAAAATACTATCCATTGCACAGTGTCCGCATTTTCCTAAACCACAAGACATATTAGTTTCCATAGAAAGATATATATTTTCTTCTTTTACACCTAATTCCAATAATCGCTTTGCTCCGAACTTCATCATAATTGGTGGTCCACAAACGATAGCAATTACCTCTTTAAAATCCGTTCTGATCTTATCTAACAGTACAGTTACGACACCTTCCGATTCTTTCCAGTCAGCATCTGCCTTATCAACACTTCTTAATAATTCCACATTTTTATGTTTTTTTAAATCACTGAACCAATCTTTGTAAATAAAGTCTGATGGGGTTTTTGCACCAAAACAAATATTGATCTTTTCAAATTTGTCTTCTTCTTCTAAAAGTGTAAGGATTAAACATCGCAAAGGAGCGAGACCCACACCCCCTCCAAGAATGATTATCTCTTTCCCGTAAAATTTATCTACAGGGTATCCTTTCCCAAATGGTCCTCGAATACCGATTTTCTCTCCACCTTGTAGCTCGTGCATTTTTCCAGTTACGTATCCTGCTTTCATAATTGTGAGTTCCATTTTATTTTTTACGTATGGAGATGAAGATGGAGTGTAGGGAGCTTCACCAATCTCATCGATAGTAACTTCAACAAATTGCCCTGTTTTAAATTCAAATTCTTTGGCTGCACTTATAAAGAAAGTTTTGATGAGAGGAGTTTCAGATACTATTTTATCGATTTTATATTTAAGTGGTTTATAAATATTTTTCTCAGTCATGTTCCTTCCTTAATTTACAAGATTCGATTATCAACTGGTTTTTATTAATTTTACCAATACAAGCATCAATACATCTTCCACACCCAGTACAGGCAATTTCGTTAAACATATCGGGTTTATGCACAAATTTACAAAGATAGCGATTTTTTAAGCGAGTATAAATTTTTTCAAGTGGATCTTCATCACCAGCAACTCGTTCAAAAGCCGGATATTGACAGGCATCCCAAATTTTTACTTTCTCAAAATTTGCTTTATCAATTAGTAAAAAACAATGACAAGTTGGACAGATTACAGCGCAAGCACCACAAGAGACACAATCTTTAGCATATTTCTTCCAAATAACTGTACCCTCTTTTTGTATCGCCTTTCTAGTCTCCTCGTTACCTGGAAGATCTTTGTTCTGCAATTCTAATTGTTTAACTGTGTTTTCCCTTTCTTTGTGGATTTCTATAGGAAGCTTATCAAGTTCTATAAAATCAGCTGTAAACTCGTTCAAGAACCCTTCTCCTTTCTTTGTATGAACTTGAAGAATTACTTTGTGATTGATTAGAGAGAAAGAGATATCACAATTTTTTTGTGGAAAGGGGTTGATCCCGTAGCTTGTACAGTGGCAGTTTTCATCAATATCATAACAATCTGATCCGATAAGAATCGTATTTTCTCTTTTATTCTTATAATAAATATCTAAAAAATCTTCATCAAGAAATATCTTATCCAACAGATTCAATGCATTCAGATCGCAAGAAGGAACACCAAATATCACCTGCTGTAATTCTTTTCTTTCTTTCACAACGTTTTCTTTAATTGGAAAGAAAAAAGCTTTGAGAGGTGTAGTTGGTTTAGCTTTATTAAAAGAAATATAATCCACATTGTTAACGGAAAGAAGTTCGTAATCTAAAAAGTCATATCTTTTAACAGGGGCAAAAACATTTGATTTTGCAGAAACCAAGCTGAGAATTTTCACCCACTGTTTCAATGAAACAGAGTATGTTCTCATAAAATCTTCCATTCTTTTATTTATATTTTGTGAACCCGCATAAACACAACTTCACACAAATATTATAACTGATACTGCAAATTCATTCGCAATAAGTCCAGAGTTATTTCATATTGTCAAATACTTTTTTTATTAACTGTTCGTAGCGTAAAATTAATGTTATTTCTTTTATTATTATAATATTATATGTTATATAGAATGATTGATTTTTTTTTATTTTAGAAATAATTTATTATACTTTGATGTTAGAGGATTAATGTTAAGATATTTAAAAGAAATGCACGCATACCCCCAAAATTTAGAATAAAATTTTCATAATAGTTTATAATTAAGTGATTTATCAATCTAAAAAGTCTTGAAAAAGCAGTTTACAGAAATAGCTCCTCAGAGAAAATTGAATTGTCTAA
>JAVCCD010000149.1 GCA_030765665.1 Candidatus Tenebribacter mawsonii
CATGAGAGCTAATCCTGAAATATCATCTCTTGAATTTCAGATTGAAGCACTAAACGAGAAAGAGATCTTTGTACAAAAGTTAATGGATCCGATGCTTGCAATTGAATACAGTAATGTTCCATATAATACTTGGAAGCTGGATGAAAACCCGATGTCGGGAATCCAACTGAAGCTGAAACAGACGATCCCGTTTCCAGGCAAGAATAGCAAACGAAAAGCAGTTGTCGAATCGGAAGGTCAAATAAAAATTCATGAGCTTGATGAACTAAAACTTCAATTGAAAGATAAAGTAAAGAAAGCATATTATCAATTAGGTTTGAACAGAGAATTAAAAGTAGTTTCGTTAAAACACATTGCGCTTTTGGAAGATCTGATTAAAACAATGATCAATAAATATGAAATCGGAAAATCTGCACAATCAGATATTTTACGGATGACATTAATGAAAGAAAAACTTCTGGATGATCTGGAAGATTTTAAGCAGAAAGAAAGTGAAATACAAGCAACTTTAAATTCAGTCCTAAATCGTGATGTGAGAACTTTTATTAGTACCGAGAGCCTAAATCTCAACTTTGATCTTGATCTTGACAATCTTTTGAAAACAGCAATCCAAAACAGACCACTTCTAAAAAAGATAGAAGAAACTTCCAAAATGAAGAGACTTGTTTTTAAATTAGCACAACGTGAACGAATGCCTGACCTCACTTTGTGGGCAGGATATCGTATCAGAAAAGATATCGGAACAATGGAAAATATAGATTTTGCATCTTTAGGTTTTTCTTTTCCTATTCCATTGGATATGAAAGGCAGAACTAAAGCGAAAATGAATAATGCAAAGTTTATGGAAAAAGGGGTAGATGAAAAATACAAAAATGTTGTGAACAAGATTTCTGAAATGCTCATTATGGCAACCTCAGGCTTAGAACGTCAAAAAAATAAGATCAGTAATTACAACATCAATCTTATTCCGGATGCAGAGAAAGTTTTTCATTCGGAGCTCAGTTCTTACACAACAGGTAGAGCGAATTTTGCAGACCTCTATCAAGCTCAACTTCAGCTCATTCAATTTGAAAAAATACTGCTGAAATCAAAATTTAAATTTAAGATGTATGAAGTTACAATCGAAACTTTAATCGGAGAAAAATTATGAAAAAAAGAAATCTATATATAATCAGTTTTATATTGCTGATATTGGTATTTATCTTAGCAAGCTGTACATCGAAACAAACAATAGAACATGATTACTCAGATGCCGAATATTACACATGCCCAATGCATCCTACAGTCGTTCAGGATGATGAAGGTGACTGCCCGATCTGCGGTATGGATCTGGTTTTGGAAAAGGGTGGTAAAAAGGAAAACAAGAAAACAACAGGATCCATCATCATTGATCCGACAGTTGTGCAGAATATGGGAGTTCGTGTAAAACACATAAGTTACAGAGACATTTCTCATACAATCAGAACTATCGGGAAAGTGGAAATTGCAGATGACAGAAGTTATTCTGTAAATCTGCGTTTTTCAGGATGGATAGAAAAAATATTTGCAGATAAGATCGGACAGAAAATTGAGAAAGGAGCAAAACTTTTTGAAATCTATTCACCTCAGCTCATTGCAGCCCAAGAAGAATATTTACTCGCTGTGAATTCCTATGGAAAAACCAGTAAAATTGCTGAAGCAACAGAAAAAAGACTTCTTTTATGGAATATCCCTAAACGGCATTTGGAAAAGATTCTTTCCGAAAAAAATGCTCAACAAAATGTGATCCTTACATCACCCTTTTCCGGGAATATTCTGCATAAAAATATTAAAGAAGGTTCCAGAGTAAATGTCGGAACTGATCTTTATCATATAGCAAATTTAGATAAGATCTGGATCATTGCAGATCTATATGAATTCGATGCAGCTTCGGTAAAAACAGGTCAGCAAGTTACAGTTGAATTCACAAATTTGCAAGGGAAGATCCAGAAAGGAACGATCTCGTTTATATATCCAACCTTAAATACCAAAACACGAACACAGAAGATTAGAATTGAACTGAAAAATCCAGGTTTAACAATGAAACCGGGAATGTTTGCAACCGTGAGAATTGAGGTTGATAAGCTACATGATGTTCTTACCGTTCCCACTGAAGCAATAATAAATTCCGGTGAAAGAAAAATCGTATTCCTCAGCAGAGGAAACGGTAAATTTGAATCTAAAGAAGTAGTTACAGGCTTAACAGACGATGCAAATTATTACACTGAAGTAATTTCCGGATTGAGAGAAAATGAAATTGTTGTAGTTTCTGGTCAATTCCTTCTGGATTCAGAAAGCCAATTGCAGGAAGCAGTTCAAAAGCTGCTTGATGTAAAATTCCGTTCAGAATCAAATATTGAATCAACGGATAATCACGATCATTCTGAAGATACTTATTTTACTTGTCCTATGCATCCCACAATTGTTCAGGAAGAAGCTGGGGAATGCCCGATCTGTGGAATGGACCTTGTTGAGAAAGAGAAGTAGGTATCTATTATGTTAAATAAAATCATAGAATTTTCCGTCAAAAACAGGGTCTTCATCATTATTATTACAATCGTGATTATAGGAATCGGTATTTGGTCGATGATGAATACTGCTGTGGATGCCATTCCCGATCTATCTGATGTACAGGTTATCATTTTCAGTAAATTCCCAGGGCAAGGCCCGCAAGTTGTAGAAGAGCAAGTTACATATCCACTTACTTCTGCAATGCTTTCTGTTCCTTATGCCAAAAGTGTTCGCGGATATTCCTTCTTTGGATTTTCGATGGTTTATGTTATCTTTGAAGATGGCACTGACATTTACTGGGCACGTTCTCGTGTGCTGGAATATTTAAATGTTGCACAGGGAAATTTGCCCAAAGATGTAAATGTTCAACTCGGTCCTGATGCAACAGGAGTTGGCTGGGTTTATATGTATTCTCTCACTTCAGACAGGCATGATCTGCAAGAACTCAGATCCATTCAAGACTGGTATCTTCGGTATGAACTAATGTCTGTCTCAGGAGTTTCAGAAGTGGCAAGTGCCGGTGGTCACGTAAAGCAATATCAAGTAGAAGTAGATCCGGAAAAATTGCGAGCTTATGGAATAAGTTTGCAGAAAGTAAATATGGCTATCAAACGTTCCAATAATGATGTCGGTGGTAAACTTATAGAAATGGGTGAAACGGAATATATGATCCGTGCTAAAGGATATATCTCTTCAATTGAGGATTTGAAAAGCATTCCTATCGGATATGATAATCAAGCAAAAATTCCTATCCTGCTTTCGCAAGTGGCAGATATTCATATCGGACCCGAGCTACGTCGAGGGATCATAGAGATGAATGGTGAAGGTGAAGCTGTATCTGGAATTGTCGTTATGCGTTACGGTGAAAACGCAATGACTGTGATAAAAGATGTAAAAGCAAAACTGAAAGAATTGAAAAGCGGTTTACCGGAAGGTGTAGAAATCCATACTTCTTACGATCGATCCAGTTTGATCCAACGTTCCATCAACACTCTAAAAAGCACACTTCTATTACAGATGCTGGCTGTAGCACTGGTTTCGATTCTCTTCCTTCTGCATTTTCGTTCTGCTTTTGTGGCTATTTTCTCTTTACCTGTAGGAATTCTTATCAGCTTCATTATTATGCATATATTTGGGATTTCGGCAAATATTATGAGCTTGGGTGGAATTGCTATTGCTATCGGAGTGATGGTTGACGCTTCTATTGTGATGGTGGAAAATCTCCATAAACAGCGAGAACGTTTCTCCGACACTTCGCATCCGGAACTTGTGCTAAAAGCTGCTAAGGAAGTTGGACCTGCACTTTTCTTTTCGCTATTGATTGTTACTATCAGTTTTTTACCTGTTTTCACACTTCAACAACAGGAAGGAAGATTATTCACACCACTGGCATTAACCAAAACATTTGCAATGGGAGCTTCAGCAATTTTGGCAATAACCATTATTCCTGTGCTGATGTTCTATTTTGTTAAAGGAAAGATCCGCAAAGAAAAAGATAACCCCATCGCTGCTTTCTTTATTAAACTCTACAAGCCTATTATCAGATTCGTTCTGCGTTTCCCTGTCCTTGTCCTGATTATAGCTGTTGTTATTTTGGTTACAACTCTTATTCCTTTTGTTCAGCTCGGTTCAGAATTTATGCCGGCTCTTAATGAAGGAGATTTATTGTATATGCCCACTACACCTCCAGGGATCAGTATTACAAAAGCCAAAGAACTTTTGCAACAAACAGATAAACTCATTGCTTCCCACCCGCAGGTTGCGCATACTCTCGGTAAAATTGGAAGAGCAGATACTTCTACAGATCCTGCACCACTCTCGATGATAGAAACCACAATAACACTGACTGATAAAAAGAGTTGGCCCAAAGGAAAAACCATCGAAGATATTATAAAAGAATTGGATGAAATGGTGCAGTTCCCGGGACTCACAAACAGTTGGACAATGCCGATAAAAACGCGAATAGATATGCTGGCTACCGGAATCAAAACTCCCGTGGGAATAAAATTGATGGGAGAAGATCTAGAGCAGCTTTCCGAAATCGGAGAGCAGATCGAAGCACTTTTGCGTCCGCTGCCGGATGTTCTTTCTGCTTATTCGGAACGTGTTACAGGTGGAAATTTTATCGATATCGATATAGATAGAGAAAGAGCAGCTCGTGAAGGTTTACTCGTTGGAGATATCCAGGACGTTATCAAAAGTGCAGTCGGCGGGATGAACGTAAGCTGGGTTGTGGAAGGATTAGAAAGGTACCCTATTAATGTTCGATATCCGAGGGAACTGAGAAATAATATCGAAAAATTAGAGAGATTGACTATTACAAGTCCGAAAGGATACGCTGTACCTTTAGGACAGGTTGCAGACATCAAGATCGTGAAAGGACCTCCAATGATAAAAAGCGAAAATGCCAGAAGAACAGCCTGGATCTACGTAGATTTGAAAACATCCGATGTTGGTGGTTTTGTGAAAATGGCTAAAGAACTTATCAGTAATAATGTGAAGATCCCTGACGGTGTTTCAATTGTTTGGTCAGGTCAATTTGAATATATGCAGAGAGCAGCCAAGCGTTTGAAAATAGTTGTTCCAATCACACTATCTCTCATCTTTTTAATTCTAATTATGAACTTCAGAAATATCACCGAGAGCCTGATAATGATGATCAC
>JAVCCD010000245.1 GCA_030765665.1 Candidatus Tenebribacter mawsonii
ATCCAGAACATATTCTAATAATTTACCAACATCTGCTAGAATTGCACCTGCGATCAAAACATCCATATTTACAGGAAGTTCGCCGTGATAAAATTCGTTGCATTTTTCACCAGCAGCTTTAGCAATATGAACAACACTTCTTTTATGATCCATAAATGTAACTTTAAGATCTGGTCCACATAGAAGAGTAAAAGGAATATTATTCAGATCTTCAGAAGAGAGGATACTTTTTTTTAAGGCAAGTTCCCAGGTTTTGGTAACTTGATCTCGTAATTCATTATCTTTAATCCAGGCAATTTCCGGCCAAAGTTCTAATATTTTCATTTAATTTCTCTCCTTCCTTATGTTTCCAAGCTGGGGTTTGGAAACAAGTTATTGTTTTGAAATTTGAAAATCAAAATTCATTCTCGTATCCAAGCCCCAGCTTGGATACGCTATTTTATTACTTTTATAAAGCTGCGATAATTGCATCAGTCATTTCTTTTGTAGAAACTGCACCTTGTCCTAAAACTTCCTGACATCCACGCAATTTAAGCATATCGTATGCTTGAACTTTTCCTTCTTCAACAATTTTTGCAACTGCATTTCTGATCTTTGTTGCTTTTTCAGTTTCGTCGATATGATCAAGCATCATACAAGCAGACATTACCATGGCAATTGGATTTACGATGGATGGGTCTAGATTTTCATATTTAGGAGCTGACCCATGGGTTGGTTCAAAAATGGCAACTTCTTTTCCAATATTAGCACTACAGGCAAAACCAAGTCCACCAATTAGTCCTGCAAAACCGTCAGAAACAATATCTCCAAACATATTTCCAGCAATTAATATACCATAAGTTTCAGGGTTTTTTGTAAGCCACATCATTTGAGCATCAATATTTGTGTAATTGAACCAGATGCCGTCATACTCTTTTTCCATTTCACGGCAGATTGCTAACATCATTCCGCTTGTTTCTCTTATAACATTAGGCTTTTCGCAAAGTGTTACTTTTTCATAACCGAATTTTTTGGCATACTCAAAAGCAGCACGACAAATTCTTTCAGAATATTTTTTTGTAAAAATTCTGGTTGAAATTGCAATTTCATTTTTTGGAGCCCATCCGAAATTCTTTTCAAACTTCGGGTGTGTCATCAATGCATCATAAACTTGCTTTGGAGGATCAGTCCATTCAACACCACCATACAAACCTTCAGTATTTTGGCGGAAAACAACAACATCTACTTCAGGTTCTTCGATAGTTTTTCCGGGTCCTCTACGAATAAAATTAAGGGGATTTCCGGTTAAAGTTTTGCAAGGGCGCTGGCAAATATCCAGTTGAAAATGCTGTCTTAATCCTACTATCGGACTGTAATAAACAAACCCTTTACCTTCAAGACTTGCATCAAGTTCTTTTGCAGCTTCACTTTTAGGTTTGGAAGTGATTGCTCCGAAAAGGGCGATTTTGTGTTCTTCTAAAATGTCCAAAGTTCTTTGTGGAAGCGGGTTTCCTTCTTTACACCAGAATTCCCATCCAATATCTGCATGTACATACTCTGCATCAAAACCAGCTGCATCCAACACTCTTAACGTTTCTTCTAAAACTACTTTCCCAATACCGTCACCCGGCATTGTTACGATCGTTCTTTTACTCATCACATCTCTCCTCTTATCTATTTCTCAACTTTTCTTATTGTATCAAGAATTGTACCATCGATCCATTCAACAACTGCCACAGCCTCTTCAGATAATTTTGGCTTAGCAGGTATTCCACAAATTTTATCAATTTCCTTTTTTAGATCATTTATATCTCTAATTGGAAGTCCTGAGTTCTTAGTAGCCTTAATTAGATCTTTTCTGAGAGGATTAATAGCAATTCCACGCTCTGTAACTATCACATCAACTAGTTCACCTGGAGCAACAAGAGTAGTAACCTCATCCTTTATTACAGGAATTCTATCACGGAAGGAAGGTACTGCCAGAATTGTACATTTTGCTAACATACAGTTTTGGAATCCACCAATTCCGTGCAGCATTCTGCCATCGCTGTGAGTAATGCAATTCGCATTAAAATTCACATCAACTTCTGTACTGCCTAAAACTATCACATCCATCATTTGAGCTAAATTTCCTTTCGCATGGAAATCATAAATGTCAAAAATATCAATGGGGATATGATTTGGATTATCTCGTAATGAAGAAAGGGCTTCTAAACCAAAAGTCTGTCCATCAAAAATGTAATCTGTAAGTCCTTCTTCCATCATATCAACCAGGAATTTTGTGCTTCCACCAATCATGCTTCGTGCTTTTATACCTTTTTCTACCATCATTTCTTTGATGAAATGAACAAATGCCAATGATGTTCCACCAGCGCCTGCCTGGAAATTCATTCCATTTTTCAAGATTCCAGCAGCTTTCACAAATTTTGCACAATATTCAGCAATAAGTAATCTATCTGGACTTTTTGTTATTCTAGTTGTTCCTGAAACAATTTTTTCAGGATCGCCAATTTCATCTATTGTAACAACAAAATCTACATCATTTCCCATTATTTCCCATGGGTAACAGGGAAAATCAATTAACGAATCTGTAACGATAATAGTTCTGTCAGCATTTTTTGAATCTGTTTTAGAAAACGAAACAGGACCAAAAGGATGTTTTCCTAAAACACCATTTGCATTACCCATCATATCAGCAGCCGATGCTGCTAAAACCGCAATATTAATATGAATTTCACCATCATCAATTGCTCGATATCTTCCGCCATGGCTGCGAAGATAGCCAAGACCTCCCATGTTCCCATGACTGCAAAAATCTCCTAAGGGACCATTCAAACTTCCCTCAATATGATGCACCACACCAGATTTGAGATGCTCAATAATAGGTGCATGACACGGAAAAGCTGCACTTGGGAGCCATACTAAATTCTTTATCCCAAGTTCTGCGGCTATATCAAAGACCATGTTAGCAACGTAATCACCATTTCTATAATGGTGATGAGTTGAGATAGTCATGCCATCTTTCAAACCAGATTTTATCAGAGCTTCTTTTAATGATTCAACTATTTTGTTCCCATCTTTGGGGTAATCGATACAAGTTGGAACTCTTGGAGCAGAGCCATTATGTGCTGGTCTGTATTTATTTACTCCCATAAAAGGAACAACCTGTTTGCCATTCACAATGGTTGGAACCATTCGTCCCGCTGCATTTTTAACAAATTTATCTGCTTTTTTCATTATTATTTTCCTCCGATTGTTGCCATGTCTAAAGTTTTCTGAGCTCTTTTAACTACTGGAGCATCAATCATTTTAGATCCCAAAGCAACAACTCCAAGTCCTTTCTTCTTAGCTTTTTTATAAGCATCAACTATCTTCTGAGCTTTCTCAATTTCTTTCTCACTGGGAGCGTATCCTTTATGAACTACAGGAATCTGCAGCGGATGAATACAGCCCATTCCAGCAAAACCGAGTGATTTGGAAATCAGGACATTTTGTTTAAGAGCTTCCATATTGTTTACATCGGAAAATACAGAATCGATCGGTTGGATTTTTGCAGCGTGAGCTGAGTTCACAATTTGTGATCTGGCAAAGAATGTTTCATATCCCTCTGTAGTTCTTTGGATGCCAAGGTCAGCAGTATAATCTTCCAATCCGATAGCAAGTGCCACTACATTTTTTGAGCAGGCAATTTGATACGAATTTATAACACCAACTGCACTTTCGATAATTGGCATTAACCAAATATCAAACTTTAAATTTATCTCTTTTTTAATTCTAGCGATTGTGTTATTAACATCTGTAATCTGTTTAGCTGTTTCACATTTTGGAACGAGAATAAGATTTACATTATGAGGAACAATTTGTTCAAGGTCATTGAGCCCTTCAGGTAATTGATTAATACGTACCATCCTTTCTGCTCCGTAGAAATTTACAGAACGAAGTGCGTTCCTAACTAGAATTAAAGCTTCTGCTTTTTTGGCTGGAGCAACAGAATCTTCCAAATCAAGAATTATCCCGTCCGGTTTATGAATCCCTGCATTTAAAGCTAATTTTGGAGTATTTCCAGGAAGATAAAGACGCGATCTTCTATAGCGATCACTCTTTGTTATTGTTGTGTTTTCTGAAATAATTGGCAGAAGATATTCTTTATCTGTTTCAATAAGTTGTTTAACTGCTGCTTCAATTCGGGCAGCGATTACATAATCAAGTGCTCCGCGATCTTCGATTAAAATCTTGGCATTTTTAATCTCAAAAAAATCGAGTTCATTTTTTGCTAATGATATAATTTGATCTTCAAAATATTCTTTGACTTTGCTGATCAAATCAATTTTCAATCCGCCGCTTTTTGTAAGTTCTATTGTTATCTTGCAATCGGAACGGATCGTTTTCCCATAATTTCCGGCTGTGCTGATTTTAGCCATAATTACTCCTATATTTATTAATTTTTTTATTTTAGGAATTCTTCTAAATATTTATAATTCTCTTCCAATTCTCCATTATGTGTAATGCAGGCAGATTTTATTTCATTTGGAAGAGTTGAATCATTAATTGTTTTAGAATAATCATTTAGCAACATTTGCTCAACAAACGGCATTAATGCTTCTGAAAAACAATCAGAAGCTTCTTTAGGGAATTCACAAGGTAGGTTATCAACTGCCATAATTGCAAATCCTTCACCTTTGTATCCATCAGTCTCTTTCTCTGTTTCAGAATTTAAAATAAACACAGGATTATCCGGCCAGGTTGATTTGACAGTGGCTTGAACAGATCCTTTAATATCACATGTAATATCACCAATGATGATTAGTTTTGGATTATTGTTCTGCACTTCTTTTAAATATGAGTTCGGTAAGAATACTGGGCATTGAGAAGTCCAGTAAATTGCATTCATATAAACACTGCAATATTTTAGATATTTCTCCAGATGGGATTTATAAGCTGAATTGTTTCTAAAATAATCTAACAATTCAAATTTTGCACCATCTTTTCTTTCTACTAAATTTTCTTCCTTAAAAACAGTGAGATAGATTTTGTTATCCTCATAATTTTTGGAATATTCTTCGAGTTGATCTGGAGATACTTTTAAAATTGGTAATGCAGCTAAAATTTCCTGACAACCTTGAGCAACATGACCATACCCCAAAAGGAAAATATTGAGTGGTGTTATTTCTGCAGGAAGACCATGTTGTTCTATTTCTTTTCCAATAACACTGATTTGATCAATTGCATCAGCAATAGACTCATACTGATAAGAATGTTTTATTTTCAGGAAAGGAGTTTCAATATTGTATTGTTGATTTAACCTTTGTCCCAAACCATGAAGTGTGTCAACCATTCCGGCATAGCCGGCAAATTTTCCAAAGAAAACCAATCTTCGGTTTTTCTCATCTTCAATTTTTTCATAATCAAGAAGAGTTATTTTATCATCTAGTATTTTTTGTAAAAGAGGCATATTATAGTCTTGCCCTTTTATTGTATGAGAGAAGAAAAGATGTGGTTTCCCGGGGATCAAATCTTTCATTGGGATTTCTTTAACTCCAATAATAAAATCACAATCGGATAAATCATCACAAAGTTTAGCTCCTACAACCTTAAACTCTTCATCTTTATAAATTCGAGTTTCAGAAGGTTGAACAACAACTTCAAAGCCTTTTTTAATTAAATCTTGAACTGCAATTGGGTTCAAAGGAACACGACGTTCCCAAACGTTTTTAGTTTCTTTTTTAATGCCGAGTTTCTTCATTATCCCTCTTTTATTGATAGTATTTTTCTTCGATCTTGATTCCTAGTTTATCCAATTCCTTCAAGAACGGTTGATAAATTTCTTTGTATGTCGGCATGATCACACCGGTTCGTTTAATTTTACCTTCTAATATCATCTTCACACCAATAGCGGCAGGAAGTGAAACTGTGCGAGCCATGGAAGTATCGCTATATGGAATTCCGTAATCTACCATAGTGGAAGTAATTCGTTGCTCTTTTCCATTAAAATCTGCAATAAACTCATGATGCAGAACCAGTAGATCTCGCTCTCCATCGGCATATTGCATTCTCTCCAACATCAGTGCTGTAAGTACATCAATGCCGGCTCCTTCTTCTATTGGGACTGGAGTTTTATCAAAGAATCCTAACCATTCCATTTTCTTTAAAATCACACAGTTTTTAGAAAGGCTATACTTTTCTGCGATGGTTGTTTTAAGGCATTCATTTTTTGATAATCCCATCATCTTGGTCAGGATGAATTCCTGCACAGTTCCACTGAGGTTTTCAAAAACAGGTTCCTGCTGGAAGAATCCCATCTGTCCAAAAACATACCAAAGATCGCAATGACCGATCTTGCGAAAAGTTCCACGATACATGGTCTTTACATCTTTCAGATAGTAAGTTTCGATATAACTGAGTGAATTGCGATTTGGGTAAGCTTCATAGATTCCAACTCCAGGAACTTCTACCAGCCAGTAATGACTGAATAATTCAGGTCCTGCAATTTCTACGACTTTTCCATCTTTCAAGTATTTAGCTCCATTTCCAGCAGCGAGAAGCACACCTTTTGGTGCCCATGAAAATTTATAACCCAGCGGATTTGTGTCTGCTTCTGGAGCAGGAAGTCCTCCGCAATATGACATAAAGGAAACAATCTTTCCACCTTTTTCTTCTACTTCATGGAAGACCTTCATCGCACTCATATGATCGATGCCGGGATCAACTCCTACCTCGTTCAAAATTGTAATTCCAGCTTTTTTGGCAGCTTCATCTAATTCCTTCATAGCAGGACTAATATAGGAAGCGGTAACCATGTGTTTACCATGTTTTATACATTTTTTAGCAATCCTGGGATGCAAGAATGCCGGTAGTAAACTAACTGCGAGATCACAATCCTGGATTAAATTTTCAACAACAGTTTCATTTTGGGAATCAAGCTCTACAGCTGTAACATTTGGATGTGGTTCGGCTAGCACTTGGGCTTTGGACAAAACAATATCTGCAACGGTGATTTCGTATTTGTAGTTTGCGAGGTAATCAACCATCGGTTTTGTCACTAAGCCTGCGCCAAATATAGTTACTTTTTTACTCACAAGTTCTCTCCAATTTCTCTTTTTTTTTGAAGGCAAAACTGTGTATTTAAAAAATCATGTCAACTTATTATAAGCAGTATCGTACATTCAATATCAATATTAAAATAAAACCCTGAAAATATTAATTATAATTAATATTGACCTACATAATTTATTAACTAAAAGAGTGGTTTGTTCCCACTAATTATGTGCTTTTATTTTCCTTTTTATATAGTAAGAACGAATAGAGCACAGAATATAAGATGAGAATCATAAATAGGGCAAACATAATTGTGAGAGCTACGGCATTATTACCCCATATGGCAGGAATAAAGATCATCAGTAATCCACTCAATACAAAGCATATTCCACCTACTTTATGGGTTTTACGCCAAACAAATTCTGAGGAGAGAGTCCAGGGAGTACGAATCCCAATATAGAAGCTAGATGGCATTTTTGGGAGGATATTTCCTAATAGAATGAACATTAAACCAAGAGCATAATAAATAA
>JAVCCD010000229.1 GCA_030765665.1 Candidatus Tenebribacter mawsonii
GGTAAAAAATATCAAAAGGGATTAAGGAGAAAAAAATGAGTTGTACAGATCCGATCGCTGATGCTATTACTATGATAAGGAACGCATATCGGGCGGACCATAAAACGGTCATTATTAATCATAGTAACGTAAGTGAAGCTGTAGTAAAAATTCTCTCCGAAGAGAATTATGTAAATAGCTACGAGCTTCTCGAAAGAGAACCAGAAAAGAAAATTTTTAGAAAAAAAATCTTTGTGAACCTTCGCTATACAAACCTTGGTGAAGCTGTATTGAAGGGAATTGTTAGAATTAGTAAACCAGGATTACGTGTTTATGTTAATTCAAAGAACATTCCTTCTGTTTATAATAACACAGGTTGTGCTATTATTTCTACAAATAAAGGCGTTATTACAGATAGAGTAGCTCGCGAGCTTAAAGTTGGCGGTGAGTATATCTGTAAAGTATGGTAAAGGGAGAATATTATGTCTAGAATTGGAAAAACTCCTGTACCGGTACCGGAAGGTATAAAGGTAGAAATTAATAATAATACGATTACTGTTTCTTCGAAGAATGGTGAACTCAAATATACATTTCAAGATGGAATCGCAATCAAACAAGAAGAGAATAAATTAATTGTTGAAAGAAGAGATGATTCAAAAGCTCAGAAATCTTTTCATGGTCTTACTAGATCATTGGTCAACAATATGATTATTGGACTTTCTGAAGGCTATATAAAAGAATTACAAATAATTGGAACTGGATATTCTGCAGAAGTATTGGGACCATGGTTAAAGCTGAACGTAGGCTTCTCTCATGATATTCTCATGCAGATTCCTGATAATTTAAAAGTGGAAGCTGCATTAGTTCCAAGAAGAGAGCAAGGTGCTCTTGGGGTTCAAGCTAATATAAAAGTTAGTGGAATCCAAAAAGAAGATGTAGGCAAATTTGCTGCTGAGATCAGAAAATGTAGACCTCCTTTGAACTATGCTACAGGTAAAGGTATACGTTACAAAGGTGAATACGTACGCATTAAACCTGGCAAAACTGCCGCAACAGCATAGGAGAGAACAGAATGGATAAAAAATCAGTTTCCTATAAAAGATTAAAGGCTCGTGCAAAAAGAAGACTTGCTATTAGAGGTAAAATATTTGGAACTCCTGAAATGCCACGTCTGGCTGTTTTCAGAAGTCTCAAAAACATAAGTGCTCAGATCATAGATGATACGAACGGTACAACCTTAGCGTCATTCTCAACAAATTCGAAAGATCTGAAAATTGATAAATCAAAAAAGAAAACAGAACAAAGCTTTGAAGTTGGACAAAAACTTGCTGAGGTCGCTATTAATAAAGGGATCAAGAAAGTTTGTTTCGATAGAGCGGGATATTTATTCCACGGTAGAGTGAAAGCTCTTGCTGAAGGCGCTCGTAAAGCTGGTTTGGAATTTTAGGAGGAATTTTGGATAAAAGAAAAAGAAATCCTCGTTCAAATGAACCCGAATTTGCAGTAGAAAAGATTGTAGATACTAATCGAGTTGCAAAAGTTGTTAAGGGTGGTAGAAATTTTAGTTTTAACGCAACAGTTGTTGTAGGTGATAAAGAAGGCAAAGTTGGTGTAGGTACTGGAAAAGCTAACGAGATCGTTAATGCTATTCAAAAAGCTAAAGGTAGAGCCGGAAAGACAATGTTCATGGTTCCAATAGTTAAAGGAACTATTCCTCACGAAATTATTGGTCATTTTGGAGCTAGCCGGATTATGCTTAAACCAGCATCTCCTGGTACAGGAATTATTGCGGGTGGACCTGCTCGTGCTATCCTTGAAGCTGCAGGGATTCAAGATATTCTTACAAAATCTTTAGGTTCCAACACTTCTTCAAATGTTGTTAAAGCAACTGTTAATGGATTAAAACAACTTAGAACTATTTCTCAAGTTGCCAGACTTCGTGGTAAAACAATTGAAGAAATTAGCGGAAAGAAAATATCTGAGGAGGTTGCGAAATGAAACTTAAAGTAACTCAGATACGAAGTACAATAGGTAGAAAGGAAGATCAAAAAAGAACAATAATTGCTCTTGGTCTTGGTAAGATCAGTAGAACAAAAATTCATGATGATAATCCTGTTATCCGTGGTATGATCTTTAAGGTTGCTCATCTTTTAAAAGTTGAAGAAATCAAAGAAGAGAAAAAAGCTGTAAAGAAACCAACTGTGAAAAAAACGGTTAAGAAAAAAGATACATCAACTAAGGCTGCTTCAAAGAAAACAGCAGTTAAAAAAGAGACTACTAAAAAAGCTACAGAGAAAAAGGTGACTGAGAAGAAAACAACAGCTAAAGTTGCAGCTACAAAGAAACCGGCTGCAAAGAAAACTCCAGTGAAGAAAACAGCACCTAAGAAGACTACAGCAGCTAAAGCTACTCCAAAGAAAGCTAAGCCAAGTGAAGCTAAGAAGTAGTAAGAGGAGAAATAATGAAACTTCATACTCTCGAACGCCCTAATATAAAAACAGGTAAAAAAAGATTGGGTAAAGGTCATGGTACCGGATTTGGCAAAACAGCCGGTAAAGGACATAAAGGACAAAAATCACGTTCAGGTGGAAATATTCCAGCTTGGTTTGAAGGTGGTCAGATGCCATTACAGCGCCGTTTACCTAAAAGAGGTTTTACCAATATATTTAAAAAACAATTTAGAATTGTTAATCTCAATGATCTTCAAGAATTAGAAGCAAAAGAATTTGATATTACATTACTTGAAGAATTGAACTTGATCCGCAAGCCAAAAGCTAAAGAGATCGCTCCCGTAAAAATTCTAGCAAAGGGATCTGAAGTATTTGACAGAAAGATCATAATAAAAGCTAATGCTTTTTCAAAAGTTGCAAAAGAGTTGATCGAAAAGCAAGGCGGAACTGCGGAGGTTATTTAAAGTGTGGAAAAGTATAAGTAACATTTTTAAGATACCGGACCTTAAGAAGAAAATCCTTTTCACGGGATTGATTCTGGTTATCTATAGATTAGGAAGTTACATTCCTATTCCTGGTATAAATGCAGATGCATTGTCGCAGTTCATTGGCGGAGCCAATCAATCAGGTGGAAACCTTTTTGGTATGTTCGACCTTTTTGTTGGTGGAAACCTAGGGCGCGCGTCTGTATTTGCGCTGGGTATCATGCCTTATATAACTACTTCAATTGTTATTCAACTTTTGGGTGGAGTTATTCCATTTTTTGAAAGATTGAAAAAAGAAGGAGCTGAAGGACAAAAGAAAATAGCACAATACACTAGATACGGAACAGTATTTATTGCAGCTTTTAATGCAATAGGTATTACAATGTTCTTACAATCAGGTGTAGAGGGTGCGGTTCCAAATCCTGGGTTCTTATTCATATTTACAAGTGTTGTAACTATGGTTACAGGTGTAATGTTCATTATGTGGCTTGGAGAGCAGATCACTGAACATGGTATTGGCAATGGAATCTCATTGATTATTTTTGCTGGTATTATTGCTCGTTATCCAGCCGGGTTTGCACAAATGTTCCAAATGGTAAGAGTAGGAGCTATGAGTATTTTTATGGCTGTTGCTGTTCTTTTGGTAATGGTTGCAGTTACAGCTTCTGTGGTTTTGGTAACAGAAGGTATACGTAAAATACCAGTTCAATATGCAAAGAGAATTGTAGGAAGAAAGGTTTATGGCGGGCAGAGTACACACATTCCACTTAAAGTGAACACTGCTGGTGTAATTCCAATTATTTTTGCATCTTCAATTTTAATGTTCCCTCGTACAATTGCTACTTTCTTTAAAGATAGCGATTTTATGAATTCACTCGTTGGGTATTTATCACCGGGGGCAGCATTATATACTATTCTTTATGTTGGACTAATCATTTTCTTCGCTTATTTCTATACAGCAATGGTATTAAATCCGATTGAAATGGCAGAGAATATGAAAAAATACGGTGGATTTATTCCTGGTAGAAAACCTGGTAAAAAGACATCGGATTACATTAATAATGTACTTACAAGAATCACACTTCCGGGTGCAGCGTTCTTTGCTTTTGTAGCTGTAATGCCCGAATTTATGTCTAAATGGGCCAATCTGCCATTTTATTTTGGTGGAACAGGTCTCATCATTATTGTTGGTGTGGCATTGGATACTCTTCAGCAGATCGAATCTCACCTTGTAATGAGACACTACGAAGGTTTCATGAAAAAAGGAAAACTTCGTGGAAGAAGACGCTAGTTCTTTATTTATGAATGAAGTGATATGAGGTAGCATGATATCGATCAAGAATAATAGTGAGATCGCCAAGATGCGGGAAAGTAACCGCATTGTTGGGTTGCTACTTCACAAATTGGATTGTTTCATCAAACCCGGTATAAGCACGTACGATATCGATAGGTTTGCAGATGAATTGATTCGGAATGAAGCTGGTAAAGCTGCTTTTAAGGGATACACTGTTCCAGGCTTACCTCCATTTCCGGCGGCTGTTTGTTCATCAGTGAATTCATGCATTGTGCATGGTATTCCTTCCAAGAAAAAAATACTTCACGAAGGTGACATTATTGGAATTGATGTTGGTGTTTATAAAAACGGGTTTTATGGTGATGCAGCCAGAACTTTTCAAGTTGGTAAGGTCTCAGAAGAGGCTACTGTTTTAATGGCAGTAACCAGAGAAGCTCTTAAAAGAGGAATTTCTCAAGCAAGAGATGGAGCCAGAGTTGGAGACATATCGCATGCAATTGGATCTTATGTGATGGATCAAGGATATTTTGTGGCTGACAGTTTAACTGGTCATGGAATTGGTACATCTCTACATGAAGATCCGATCGTTCCTAATGTTGGTACAAAAGGAAAAGGACCAAGATTGAAAAAAGGGATGACAATTGCGATAGAACCAATGGTTAATATCGGAACTAATCGAGTGATCGAGAATGGTTGGGAATTTTTTGTAGCAGATGGTTCGCTATCGGCACATTATGAGCATACTATTCTTATTACTGAGAATGAAGCAGAACTTTTAACTGAGTTTTAGAGAGTAAGAGGAATATGGCTAAAGAAGGTGTTATCGAAGTTGAAGGTGTTGTAACGGAAGCACTTCCTAATACAACATTTAAAGTTGAATTAGAAAATGGGCATGAAATTCTTGCTCACAGTTCCGGCAAAATGCGAATGCATTATATTAAGATCTTACCGGGAGACAAAGTAAAAGTTGAATTATCTCCCTACGATTTAAATCGTGGGCGTATAGTATATCGTTATAAATAGGAGAATAAGATGAAAGTTAGAGCATCTGTGAAAAAAATGTGTAAAGATTGTAAAATAATCAAACGTAATGGTGTAATTAGAGTTATATGCTCTAGTAATCCAAAGCATAAACAACGTCAAGGTTAGATAAGGAGGAAGCTTGGCACATATATCAGGGGTAGAATTACCAAGAGAAAAAAGAATAGTTATTGGGCTTACCTATATCTACGGAATAGGCAAATCCACAGCTGAACAAATTCTTGTAAAAGTAGAAATTGATGAGAATATCAAAGTTAAAGATCTTTCTATTGAACAGGAAAAGAAATTACGTGAGATCATTATTGATGATTATGTTGTTGAAGGTGATCTGAGAACTCAAAAGGCAATGGATATAAAACGCCTTATGGAAATTAACTGTTATCGTGGCATTCGTCATAAGATGAACCTTCCGGTTCGTGGACAGCGTACACATACAAATGCCAGAACCCGTAAGGGCAGAAAGAGATAGTAAGGGAGTGAATGATGGCAACAGTAACAACAAAAGTTAGAAAAAAGAAAAGAGTAAGACTTTCGTATAGTGAAGGTGTAGCTCATATTCATTCCAGTTTCAATAATACTATCGTTTCATTAACAGATAAAGCTGGAAATATTCTTACCTGGTCAAGTGGCGGTAAGATAGGATATAAAGGATCTAAGAAAAGCACACCATTTGCAGCTCAGTTAGCAGCAGAAGAAGTTGCAGCAGCAGCAATCGAGATGGGTGTAAATAAAGTAAAAGTTATTGTTAAAGGTCCTGGTGGCGGTAGAGAATCTGCAATTCGCGCACTCAACGCAAATGGTTTGGAGATCACATTGATCGAAGACAAAACACCTATTCCGCATAACGGGTGCAGACCAAGAAAAACTAGAAGAGTATAAGGATTATATTATGGCGAGATATACAGGATCATCTTGTAAATTATGTAGAAGAGAAGGAACAAAATTGTTTCTTAAGGGTTCACGTTGTAACTCCGAAAAATGTGCTTTTGAAAAGAGACCATTTATTCCAGGAGAACATGGTAATGCCCGAGGCTTTAGAAAGAGAATGAGTGATTATGGTGTACATTTGAGAGAAAAACAAAAAGTACGCCGAACTTATGGTGTGTTAGAAAAACAATTTAGAAAATATTTTAAAATGGCTGCAAAGAAATCTGGTGTTACCGGTGAGAATTTACTTCAAATATTAGAGACTCGTTTAGATAACATTGTTTATCGTATGGGTTTTGCTCCTTCCAGAAAATCAGCTAGACAGATTATTCTTCACGGTCATGTTTTAGTTAACCAAAGAAAGGTAGATATCCCTTCTTTCAATGTTCGTGCAGAAGATGAAATTTTAATTAAGGAAAAAAGCAGACAAATGCTTTTAATCCAGGAAGCAATGGAAGCTTCAACAGAAGTTGACAGCATCGATTGGTTCAAAGTTGATAAAGATAAATTTAAAGGTGAAATTATCAGTATCCCAACTCGTGAGCAGATCCAACTTGATACTGATGAACGTTTGATCGTTGAATATTATTCCAAATAGTAGATTAGGAGATCAAATATGAAATTCCTAGAACCATTACAATTGCCGGAATCAGTAGTAGTCGATAAAAAAACATATAGTTCGACCTACGGAAAATTTGAAATTGGACCATTAGAATCTGGTTTTGCTACAACAATAGGGAATACACTAAGAAGAGTATTGCTTACAGCTATTCAAGGTGCAGCAGTGCGTTATGTTAAAATTGAAGGCTTGCATCATGAATTTTCAGCTATACCGGGCTCAACATCAGATTTTATAGACCTCATTCTTAATCTTAAGAAACTGGTTATTCAAACTGAATCTATTGGTGAAGAAAAACTTGTCTTAGAACATAAGGGTGTTGGAATTATTACAGCTGGTGACATTTCAGGAACCGCTGATGTAAAAATTATAAATGAAGATCTTGAACTTTTAGAGATGACTGAAGATGTAGAATTCAGAATGGAATTATGGATTGGTATTGGAAGAGGTTATGTGTCTGCAGACAACCATGATATGGAAGAAAAATCTGTTGGCGTAATTCCAATTGATTCTATTTATTCTCCAATTGTTAAAGTAAATTTTGAAGCTGGAAATCAACGTGTTGGTGAGCGTATAGATTTTGATAAACTTATAATGGAAGTTACAACAGATGGTAGTATAGACCCTAAAGATGCACTTTATCTTTCTGCAAAAATACTTAGAGATTTGTATGATGCAGTTGTTCTATTTGAGAAGGAACCTGAGTATATTGAAGAAATTGAAATGGATCCGGAATTAGAGAGAATGGAGAAGATATTAGCTACAAATGTTAACGAACTTGAGCTTTCTGTTCGTTGCAGTAACTGTCTTTCTGCAGCAAAGATCGAAAAGATCGGTGAACTTGTAGAAAAGAATGAAAATGAAATGTTGAAATATAGAAACTTCGGTAAGAAATCTCTTGAAGAGATTCATGCTTTACTTGGTCAATACGAACTTTCTCTCGGTATGGATGTAACCGGTATGAGAAAGAGGATCGAAGACGCCAAAAATAAAGTTACTACCCAGAAATAAGGATTGAACTATGAGACATAGAGTTAGCGGAAGAAAATTCGGTAGAGAAAAAGGGCATCGTGACTTGATGCTTAAAAATCTTGTTGCTTCCCTTGTGAAACACGGAAGAATTAATACTA
>JAVCCD010000136.1 GCA_030765665.1 Candidatus Tenebribacter mawsonii
TACTTTTTGGTAATACACACTGCTTCGATTTACACTCAATAATTCACATTGCCGACTGATTGATAAGGTCTCATTATCACATTCTACAAGTCCGGTTCTTTCCCGAAGATTTGTTTGTACTTTTTTCGCAAAAACTCCTTCTCCACCTGAAGTACTCCGATTTGCTTGTAGAGATCATCAACTTGCACCTCTTTGCTCTTGTTATCCTTGAGACGCTTATCTGAAAATATTCTAGGCACTTCCTTAAGAAATCGAGATTTCCAGTTTGCTATCATATTAGGATGAACTTCATACTTTTGTGATAGTTCTTACAATGTCATTTCTCCTTTTACTGCCTCTAAAGCTACTTTTGCTTTAAATTCGGACGTATATTTCTTCCGCATATCTAACACTCCTTTGCATTTTTTTCTCTGAAATTTTCCTGATAGATACCAAAATAATTGGAAAAGAAAATTTTCTGAGAAAAGCATTTTCCCATCAATTTTGCGTAGTGGGCAAAATCTACCGGCTTTGGTGTGATAATGGTCATTAACAAAATTCCAATACTAAACAAGATCATTGTAAATGACATTGTAAGATCACGGTATCTATCAAAATCGATTGAATAAGAAGTTACAAGAACCAATAACCCGATCGGTACAATTACAGAAAACCTGATCAACCACATCATGTTTCTCAACTCAATTGCAAGATGAATATCGAGTAAGCCGAAAAAACCATAAAGTAAAACAGCCAGGAAGAAAGAAATTCGAACTTAATAAATTGATTTTTCATAATAATCGGTAATGAAATCCTGTTCTAATCTGCCTTTAAAACTTAGAGTAAATATATTCAGGTTCATATCTTTAAATTTTGGCAGTTTATCTTTAATCAAAACCATAATCATTGTCCTTCATACCGTAAAATTTTGAGCATATAATATAGTTTTTAATTGAGTATAGACTGTACAAGAATAATAAATATTTAACTATCTTTAATAATATAGTGTAATTTTACTATCTAAATTATAGGCTTTTTAGTGCTTACTATAATAATATTGACTTCTATCACATAAAAAATAAGTCGGTTAAAAAAATTGATGTAAAAGGATATTGGAGAGGATGATGATAGAAGAGAAAATTTCTGAACTCCGAAAAAAACGTGAGCAGGCAAAACTTGGTGGCGGAGAAGAACGTATAGAAGCACAACATTCTAAAGGTAAATTTACCGCTCGTGAAAGAATCAGAATACTTGTTGATGAAGATAGTTTTGAAGAATTTGATATGTTCATCGAACATAGTTGTACCGATTTTGATATGGATAAAAAAAACAAGATCATGGGTGATGGTGTAGTTACTGGCTACGCAACTGTTGCTGGAAAAATTATATATCTTTATGCACAGGATTTTACAGTTACTGGTGGTTCACTTTCTAAAACTCATGCGCAAAAGATCTGTAAAGTAATGGATATAGCAATGAAGGTTGGAGCACCTGTTATTGGACTTAATGATAGTGGTGGTGCCAGAGTTCAAGAAGGTGTAGATGCGCTGGCAGGATATGCAGAGATCTTCTTGCGTAATGTAAAAGCCTCTGGTGTTATCCCTCAGATAACAGCTATAATGGGTCCCTGCGCCGGTGGAGCTGTCTACTCTCCAGCTATCACAGATTTTATTTTTATGAATAAAGAAACTAGCTATATGTTCGTTACCGGACCTAAAGTTGTAAAAACTGTTTTGAATGAAGATGTAACAACTGAGCAGCTTGGCGGTGCAATGATGCATGTAACCAAAAGTGGTGTTGCCCATTATGTTAGTGATAATGAAGAAGAAACTTTACTGCTGATACAAAAATTAATTAGCTATCTTCCTTCTAATAATATGGAAACTCCTCCTTACATTGCACCTAATGATTCAATAGATCGTTACTGCGAAGAGCTTAATTCTGTAATCCCCGCTAATGCTCATAAACCTTACGATATTCTTGATGTTATCAACTGCCTTGTAGATAATGGTGATTTTTTAGAAACTTCTAGAAATTACGCTCAGAATATTGTTGTAGGCTTTGCTAGAATGAACGGAAACAGTGTTGGAATTATTGCCAACCAGCCCAAAGTATTAGCAGGTGTATTAGATATAAATGCTTCTGTTAAAGCTGCACGATTTATCCGTTTTTGCGATGCTTTCAATATTCCTCTTGTTGTATTGGAAGATGTTCCCGGTTTCCTTCCTGGAAGTAATCAAGAACAAAATGGGATAATCCGTCATGGTGCGAAACTCCTTTATGCCTTTGCAGAAGCTACTGTTCCCAAAATTACCATTATCATCCGTAAAGCATATGGCGGCGCCTATTGTGTGATGAACTCAAGCAGTATGGGAGCAGACATTGTATATGCCTGGCCAACTGCCGAGATCGCTGTGATGGGACCTAAAGGAGCTGTTGAAATAGTCTTCCGCAAAGAAGTAAATGAAGCAGATGATCCCGCAAAAGTGGCAGCCAAGAAAGAAGAAGAATATAGAGATAAATTTGCGAATCCTTACGTTGCAGCTAAAAAAGGCTACATAGATGACATTATAGAACCAGCTCAAACACGTTTCCGCATAATTCGTTCATTAGAAATGCTGGCTACAAAGCGTGTTTCTAACCCACCAAAAAAACACGGAAATATCCCTCTTTAGGAAGAGCTATGAAAAAATTTATAGTCCTATTTATTATGGTTTTCGCTGTTTTATGTTTTGCGGAAGAAACAATTAATTTCACACCTTCTACAACCTTAATAGAAGTTTCCACTCAAACAAATATACCGGTAAAAAAGATAGCACAATATCTCAAACTGGAAGATCAAACAAAATATAATCTCAGCTTACAGGAAATTGGTGTTTCCAGTGAAGATGTAAATAATGCCCTGGCTGAATATGAAACAAATAAAAAATCTTTTTATACTGGAATTACTCTGGTAGGAATGGGAATTGTGTTTACAAGCCTTTTGCTTGCTGGTTTTATTATAAGCTTATTAAAATATATAGGTAAACCTAAGAAGAACGTTAATATTGTAACTTCCGTAGGAACTGTAACCGCACCCCAAAAACACCTAAACAGTAATGGAGTTGTGGCTGCAATAACCGCTATGTTCCTGCATGATGCAGAGGAAAAGGACAAAATCGACCTAACTTGGAAGAGACAAACTAGCAGCATGTGGAAAGCTGCCGGCATGATAGAAAATAGAATTTTTGAAGATAGACGAGGTAGAAGATGAAAACATATAAAATGAGCATTAACGGTGAAAAATATGATGCCAGGATCAAGAAATATAAAAGTGATCAAGTTATAGTTGAAATCAATGGAATAGATTATGAAATAAACTTGGAACATGCTGAACGAAGAAAAAAAGAAATTGTACGTTCGGAGAAAACTCAACCCGTGCTTGAGGTAGTGAAAACTTCTTCTAAGCCAGTTGTTACTACTGCTGGATCTGTACTTGCTCCCATCCCTGGTTTAGTTTTAAGAATTCTGGTTAATGAAGGTGATAGTGTGAATGCTGGTGATCCTGTACTTATACTGGAAGCAATGAAAATGGAATCTGAGATCGCTTCAACAACATCTGGAATTATTAAAAAAATAAGTGCAAAAGAAGGTGCATCTGTGCAGGAAGGTGAAGTTTTAATTGAGGTAGGAGCTTAGAGTAATGGCAGAATTAGTTAATTTTTTTAATACAACAGGCTTAGCCCAGATCCAACTTCCATACCTCATTATGATGGTTGTTGGAGGATTATTCATCTATCTGGGAATTGCCAAAGATTATGAACCTTTGCTGCTTGTTCCAATAGGTTTTGGCGTAATTTTAGGTAACCTCCCAGGAACTGAAGCTTATGGTGTTTACGCCGATGGCTCTGTGATGCAGCAATTATACTTCGGAGTTAAATTCGGTCTTTATCCACCACTTATTTTTCTTGGAATTGGTGCAATGACAGATTTTTCAACCCTGATTGCAAATCCAAAATTGATTCTACTTGGTGCTGCTGCTCAGTTTGGAATTTTTGCTACTTTTATCGGCTCAATTTTATTGGGATTCAATGTAATGGAATCAGGTGCTATTGGTATTATCGGTGGAGCAGACGGACCAACGTCAATTTTCTTATCAACCAAACTTGCACCTCATCTTTTGGGTCCAATTGCCATTGCAGCATATTCTTATATGGCTCTGGTACCAGTTATACAGCCACCAATCATTAAACTTCTCACAACCAAAAAAGAACGTGTTATCCGCATGAAAACACCTCGACTTGTAACCAAACGTGAAAAAATAATCTTCCCTATAGTTGGGGCTCTTGTTACTATTCTCATTGCTCCAGGTGCTTCATCATTATTAGGTATGCTCTTTTTTGGAAATTTACTTAAAGAAAGTGGAGTTACGGATCGTCTGGCAAAAACTGCTTCCAATGCTCTCATAGATATTATTACAATAGTTCTAGGACTTTGCGTGGGTGCTTCTACCCAAGCTGTTAGAATTGTAGATGGAGTTAATAAAGGCTTTTTAACTTCCAGTTCTATAAAAATATTTGCCTTAGGTGCATTTTCATTTATGATCGCCACTGCTACCGGAGTTTTATTTGCAAAATTAATGAACTTATTCCTTAAAGAAAAATTAAATCCAATGATAGGTGCATCAGGTGTAAGTGCTGTGCCGGATAGTGCCAGAGTAGTTCATACGATGGGTCAGAAATATGATAAGAGTAATTTCCTATTAATGCATGCTATGGCACCAAATGTAGCAGGTGTTATTGGTTCAGCCGTTGCTGCTGGTGTCTTGCTGGGAATCCTAGGGAATTAGATTGGTATTGTAACGTTGCACGTTGCTTTCATCGACGTATAACGTCGATGTACATTGTTTTACCATAGAGTATTTCATCTTAATTTGTCATGTTTATTTTGTTTTCCGTTACAGTTTTTTCTATAATTAATTTTACAAGAAACTGATTTAAAATGGAACATCATCATCTGTAATGGTTGGTAAATCTCAGGGTGAGAATGTTCTAATATCATTATTTACAACAAAGTTATCAAGTGCATTAGATAAATATTCTCGTACAATCTTAGGCACATAAAAATTATCTTTGATAAAATCATAGTATAGTTTGTTACCTTTTTCAATGTTCTTCTTTATTGTAATGATAAAATAATATTCAAATTCAAAGGCAAATATTTTCTTCTATGTAATCTCATTTGCTTAATTTTATAAGGATTCCCAGTCTATTCAGAGGAATTAACCCCACAAAATAATATTTTATCTTTTGACAAATCTCAACTCATTTAGCTTCCTCGATTTTGAAAAATGATTGGAGAATATTCATGAATAAAATAGTTATAATTTTCATATTATTGGGAGTACTTATGACACTAAATGCAGAATCCGGTTATAAATTACCTGCTGAAAAGATTATAGAAATTTATGATACACAAGGAAATCCATATATCCAATTTATTCCATATCAAACTTTTGGTCTGGAAATAAATTACCAATTGCATCAAACTTTAGAGCAACTTGCAGAGCCGTCCTTAAAACTGGCAGGAGAAAAGTTCAGCAAGAAATTAAATGCTTCATTAGAAAATTATCCAATTAACAAAATAAATATTTTTGAACTAAATAATATCTCACGAACTCCTATCCAGTTACCAAAAAATGCAAAGATCCGGAATATATTAGTATCTAATAACCACAAAAAAGCTGCTTTACTAAATGAAGTAGAAAATGGTGTTCAAATACTTATTGCTGATCTTAAGAGTGGTAATTGCAAGATCTATCCGAACTTATTTGTTAACGACATTTTAGATGATGGAATAATTTGCTGGATGAATGATAGTGAGAATATTTTGCTGAAGATAATTCCGAATGAACGTGGAGATGAACCGGCTAAACCAGTTGTACCGGAATCTCCGGTTATTGAAGAAACTTATGGTAAAGAAAGCATAACTCGCACTTATCAAAATCTTCTGCAGAATAAACATGATGAAGCTCTTTTTGATCATTATTTTACATCACAGATCGTTTCGTTAAATACAAAAAGCGGGAAGATAAAAAAGATTGGAGAGTCAGCAATATACAATGAAGTTAAACCTTCTCCAGATAACGAATATTTATATATCGAACGAATACAACAACCATATTCTTATATGCTTCCATATTATCGTTTTCCAAAAGAATTTGAGCTTTGGAACTTTGATGGTGAGTTTGTTAAAACGCTTCATTCCAGACCTCTGCAAGATGGGGTTCCAATTGGTGGCACTTACACAGGACCACGCAAATTTATGTGGCAACCACTCAAAAATGCATCGCTGATCTGGGTAGAAGCTTTAGACGAAGGTGACCCAAAAATTGCTGTTGATCATCGTGATAAGATTATGCGATTAAACTCTCCAAAATCTGATATTACTGAAGAACTATTCAGAACAGAACACCGATTTTCTAGTATTGATTGGTCAGAAAAAATTGATGAGTTTATCTATTATGAATATGATCGCGACAAGCTATGGCGAAAAGGCTGGTTATTTGAGATTGGTAGTAAACCGGAATTGATCTATAATCTGAGTACTCGTGATAAATATAATGACCCAGGAAGAATAATTAAAAGAAAAACCAAACGTAACGAAGCTGTTTTTGTTAAAGATGATAATTTTGTATTTTATAAGAATGACATCGGGTCATCTCCCGGAGGTGATTTTCCATTTCTAGCTAAGCTAAATTTAATCACAAAAGAAAAAGAGATCTTGTTCCGCTGTAAGAACAATCATTATGAAACAATTCAAAATTTTGTTGATGAAAATCTAGATAAAATCATCATTAGAAGTGAAGATCAGGATACACCTCCAAACTACTTTCTTGTAGATCTTGAAAACGGAATTCGTAAAAAGATCACAAGTTACCCGAACAACTTCCAACAGCTTACTAAACTCACAAAAGAGATGGTAACCTATACACGTAAAGATGGCATTCCATTATCTGGTGAACTTTACCTTCCAGCAGACTACAAAAAAGGAGACAGGCTACCTTTGGTTATTAATGCCTACCCGCAAGAGTTCGCTGATAGCACAACAGCAAGTCAGATAACTACTACATCAAATAGATTCAACAGATTTAGTGGGTCTTCTGTTCGCTATTTTGCCTTGCAGGGATATGCTGTTCTCACCAAAGCTTCAATTCCCATTGTTGGAAACCCAGAAACAGTGAATGAAACATTTATTGAGCAAACCATAAACAGCGTAGAAGCTGCAATAAAATATCTGGATAATAAAGGTGTTATTGATCCTGAAAGGGTGGGAATAACAGGTCATAGTTATGGTGCTTTTATGGTTGCAAATGTGTTAGCCCATAGCGATCTTTGTGCTGCTGGAATTGCACGCAGTGGAGCTTATAATAGAACACTCACTCCCTTTGGATTTCAAAGTGAAAGACGTACATTCTGGAAAGCAAAAGATTTCTATATGGAAGTTTCTCCCTTTGCCCATGCCGAAAAGATCTCAGAACCAATTTTACTTATTCATGGTGAAGATGACCCAAACTCTGGAACTTATCCAATGCAATCCAAGAGATTTTATCAGGCTTTAAAAGGAAATGGCGGGACAGCAAAATTAGTGATTTTACCTTATGAAGGTCATGGTTATCGGGCTAGAAAATCTGGACTGCACGTTCTGGCAGAAATGATAGAATGGTTCGATAAATTTGTGAAAGATAAAAAATAGTTAAACAACTTTTCAAACATCTTTATGTATCAGTTATTCCGTTTAACTCCCCTTCGTAAGGGGAGATTTTGAGGGGTTTATTTATTTTAAATAATCATCTTCTCTTCAAACCATTGAAATTCAATAGTTCTATCATCAGGATCTTTCGCAAAAAAATGATAGATTCTGTATGCTGGATTCATCTTAGGTTTATCTTCTGCAGTTGATGAGAATTTCGAATACATCAAATCAACCTCTTGTTTTGTTTCGTAAAAAAAGGTTATCATTCCACACTTATCAATAACTTCTCGATCACAAAAGCCAAACAGCATATTACCAAATTTGAAGATACAACAATCTGCTTGTTCTAACCAGATTGTACAACCTATTTCCTCAAGATAGAATTTCTTTAATACATCCAATTTTTTCGTCTTAAAAAAATTATTCCATTCATGCAATCACCCCTTTTTTTTATAAAACATTTGTCATGAATCTTAGAATGAATGTCAATAAATTCACATATTAGCAGATGAAACTATTAGCATACAAACTCTAAAGAACCATTAACAGTGACTCTATAAATTTATTAGCACTCCATTCTTATGTCTGCTAAAAAAATATTTGACAACTGAATGTTCGAGATTAAATTGTCTCATGTTAGCAGTTGTGGTTTAAATGTGCTAAAAAATAAGAGGGAAGATAGATGAAAAAAAATGAGATCCGCATAGAGCAAGTATTAAAATATGTGGTTGATGAATATGTGAGTTCCTGCGAACCAATATCTTCAAAACTGATAAGGGATAAATATCTGGAGAACACCAGCCCTGCTACTATCAGGATAGATCTTAACAAACTAGAAAAAGCAAATTTGATCTACCAGCCTCACACTTCCGCCGGCAGGATTCCAACAATACAAGGTTATAGATATTATATTGAAAAAAGTAAAAATGAGATTTCTAAAGATCATTTTGATAGAGCTGATATTTTACGTGATATTCTAATAAAGTATTATAAGGATACTCCGCTGGCTCTACATTACATAATGCAGCTGCTCGCTCGTGAGACAGATCAATTAAGTTTTGTGGCAGAACCCGAAGTATCTTACGGCTATTTAGAAAAACTGGATGTTTTCCAAATTTCAAACAATAAACTTCTCTTTGTTGTCAGCCTGGATTCTGGTCTTGATAAAACTGTAATCCTGAAATGTGATCACAATATGACTCCTCAGCAATTAAAAGCTATCGTGCGTTACATGAACGACACATTAGCAGGATTGAGAATTTTTGATATTCAAAATACCATATTAGAAGAACTAGCAGAAAAAGTAACTGAAGAAAATACAATTTTGAAACAATTCTTAGAAGAGCTTCAAAATGCATTTTCCGAAATCAGTAATTATTATATTCATTTTGATGGGAATATCTCATTTTTAGAGCAGCCGGAATTCAATGATAAAAAATCTATCCTGACCTTCCTTAATTTCATGCAAAGGCAAGATCATTTGATCAACTTAATGCAAGAGAGGGAATCGGAACAATGGAACATACTTATGGGTGAAGATTTTGCTCAAGCAGAATTTACAAATTATGCCATGATTTTTGCTAAATATGAGATCTTTGGAATTCCAGGATATTTAGGTGTACTCGGTCCTATTAGAATGAATTATGCAAAAAATATCGCAATTATAAGAGATATTGCAAATATAATAACGGAAAGCACAAAAAAGGGTATGGTGGTACCAAAAAAATGACAAAGAAAAAAACAGATAAGAAGCAAGAAGAGAAACAAGAAGATAAGAAGCAGAAGAAAGTGCTCACACTTGAAGAGAAATATCTAGATCTTTTAGCAGAGAATGCGGAGCTGAAAGATAAGTGGGTGCGTAACGCTGCTGAATTTGAGAATTTCCGCCGTAGAACTATCTCAGAAAAATCTGATTGGATCAAAAATGCTACAGAGAGAATAGTTTTAGAGCTTTGTGATGTTGTAGATAATTTCGAACGCGCAGTACATCCTGAAGTCGAAAAAAATCGTGAATCATTTGAAAAAGGAATTGAACTCATTTTTCAACAATTAGATGGAGTTCTAAAAAAAGAAGGTGTAGAAAAGATAGAAGCTCTAGGAGAAGAATTTGATCCACAGTTCCATGAAGCTTTAGCTCATATTCCTTCTGAACTGGAAGATAATAAAATCGTGGCTGTAATCCAGAATGGTTACACAATGAATTCAAAAGTCATAAGACCTTCACGTGTAGCTGTTTCTAATGGAGAAAAGCCGGAAGAAGCAAAACTTGAAATTAAAAAAGAAAAGAAAAAAAAGAATAAGGTATAATGGAGGATATTATGGGAAAGATCATAGGTATCGACCTTGGAACAACAAACTCTTGCGTTAGTGTAATGGAAGGCGGAAAACCAACCGTTATTCAAAATGCAGAAGGTACAAGAACTACACCATCTGTAGTTGCTTTTACAAAAGACAAACAAAGATTAGTAGGACAGTTGGCAAAACGTCAGGCTGTTACAAACCCGAAGAATACTATTTCTTCAATTAAAAGATTTATGGGAAGACAACTGAATGAAGTTGGTTCAGAAATTCAGAATGTTAATTATCAGATCAAGGGTGGAAAATTTGGTGAAGCTACAGTTCACATTGATGTAGAAAATAAAGATTTCACACCGCAGGAAATTTCTGCCATGATCCTGACAAAAATGAAAGAAACAGCAGAAGCACACCTTGGAACAACAATTACAGAAGCTGTTATCACGGTTCCAGCCTATTTCAATGATGCTCAGAGACAAGCCACTAAAGATGCCGGTAAAATTGCCGGTCTTGATGTGAAAAGAATTATCAATGAGCCAACTGCTGCTGCTCTGGCTTACGGACTAGAAAGTAAAAAAGAAGAAAAGGTAGCAGTTTATGACCTTGGTGGTGGAACATTTGATATTTCTATTTTAGAAGTTGCTGAAGGTGTTGTGGAAGTTCTTTCTACAAACGGTGACACACATCTTGGTGGAGATGATTTTGATAAAAAGATCATGGATTGGATCCTTGATGAATTCAAAAAACAAGAAGGTGTTGATATTTCTGGTGACGCAATGGCACTTCAAAGAGTTAAAGAAGCTGCTGAAAAAGCTAAGATAGAACTTTCCGGAACTCAAACAACAAACATCAACCTGCCGTTTATTACAGCAGATGCTTCCGGACCTAAACATCTTAATCTGGATCTTTCTCTTTCTCAATTCAATAAAATGGTTGGTGGTCTTATCGCACGTTCTATTGATCCTTGTAAAATTGCACTTAAGGATGCTAAACTTAAAGCAAGTGATATTGATGAGATCTTGGTTGTGGGCGGAAGCACAAGAGTTCCTGCCGTAATAGAAGCTGTTGAAAAATTCTTTGGTAAAAAAGCTAATAAAAGCGTAAATCCTGATGAAGTAGTTGCCGTTGGTGCTGCAATTCAGGGTGGAATCCTGGCAGGTGATGAGAACCTTAATGATATTCTTCTGCTTGATGTAACTCCACTTTCACTTGGTATTGAAACTTTGGGTGGAGTTATGACTTCTCTCATTGAGAGAAACACAACAATTCCAACTAAGAAGAGCCAGGTGTTCTCAACAGCCGCTGATAATCAACCAGCTGTTTCCATTGTTGTACTGCAAGGGGAACGTTCTATGGCTGCTGATAATAAAAGACTTGGTAACTTTGAACTTACAGGTATTCC
This sequence comes from Candidatus Tenebribacter mawsonii, assembly GCA_030765665.1. Taxonomy (GTDB): domain Bacteria; phylum Cloacimonadota; class Cloacimonadia; order Cloacimonadales; family TCS61; genus Tenebribacter; species Tenebribacter mawsonii. Next base: position 11,411 of record JAVCCD010000136.1, read on the forward strand.
GGCTTCACCACGTGGAGTCCCACAAATTGAAGTAACCTTTGATATTGATGCGAACGGAATTCTGCACGTTCATGCTAAAGATAAAGGTACCGGGCAAGAGCAATCTATCAAGATAGAAAGAACCGGTTCACTTGATGAAAGTGAAATCGACAGAATGGTGAAAGATGCTGAAGCTCACGCTGATGAAGATGCCAAGCAAAAAGAATCTATCCATGCTCGTAATGAGCTTGATACACTTATCTTCTCAACAGAGAAAAGCATGGAAGAGCATGGTGACAAACTCAAAGATGATGAGAAAAAGCCTATCGAAGAAGCTATAAAAGAAGCTAAAGAAAAACTTGAAGAACTCAATAAAAAGTCAGCTTCCAAAGAAGAATATGAAGCTGTTCGTGATGACCTTGCTAAGAAAGCTCAAAAAATTGGTGAGATAATTTACGCAGAAATGCAGAAAGAACAGCAAGCTCAAGGTGGAGCAAATCCTAATATGGGAAATGCTGATTTTGATCCAAGCAAAATGGGCGGACAGCAACAAGAGAAAAAAGAGGACGGTCCAGTAGACGCTGACTTTGAAGTTGTAGACGAAGAAGAAAAATAATTAATTTAATCCCTGAAAAAGTTTTTTGAACATATACTCTCACTTGACTCTTTCAGGGTAAATAAAAAAAAGCAATAGTAAACTTTGAAAGTGTCAAGCAAGATGAAAAATTGAGAGAGACATTTTCAAAGTCTTCGCAAGATTGAATTATAAAAGGAGAATGATGGCTAAGAGAGATTACTATGAAGTTTTGGGATTAGATAAAAATGCCAATGGCACTGAAATAAAAAAAGCTTACCGTAAACTGGCAATGAAATATCATCCTGATAAAAACAACAATGATAAAGCAGCTGAAGAGAAATTCAAAGAAGCATCGGAAGCTTATGAAGTTCTCAGCGATGATAATAAAAAACAGAGATACGATCAGTTTGGTCATGCCGGAATGGAAGGTGCCTTCGGTGGTGGAGGATTTGGTTGGGACAATTTCACTCATGCCTCAGATTTTTCCGATATTTTTGGAAGTGGTGGACTTGGAAGCATTTTTGAAGGATTATTTGGTTCAGGTTTTGGCGGAGGTGGTAGAGGTCGCAGAAGAAGCAATCAGGGTGAAGATCTGCAGATTTCACTTTCGCTTACTTTAGAAGAAATTGCCAAAGGAATCAGTAAAAAAATTAAAATAAATATTCAAGACACTTGTGAAACCTGCAATGGCTCCGGTTCACAAGATGGCTCGGTAGAATCATGCAGTCAATGTAATGGTTCTGGACAAGTACGTCAGATGACTCGCTCATTATTTGGTCAAATGCAAACAATAGTGGAATGTCCTTCTTGCCATGGTGAAGGAAAAATTATTAAAAGTCGTTGTCCTAAATGTAGAGGTGAAGGAAGAACTAAAAGATCTAAAACAATCAGTATTAAAATCCCTGCAGGTGTTTCAGAAGGGCAATATATTAGACTTAGAGGGCAAGGAAATATTGGGAAACGCGGTGGAGACCATGGAGACATTTTAGTTCATATCCAGGAAAAAGAACATAATATTTTTGAACGCCAGGATGCTGATCTCGTTTGTGAATTCCCTATAAGTTTTTCTCAAGCAGCAATTGGCACAGAGATAATGTGCCCCACACTAACCGGAAAAGCCAAAATGAAGATTCCAGCTGGAACTCAATCTGGTAAAGTTTTCAGATTACGATCTCAAGGTCTTCCCCATGTAAATTCATCTTATCATGGAGATCTGTTCATCAAAATTCATGTAATAACTCCAACTAAGTTGAATTCAGAAGAGAAAGAGCTTTTCGAAAAATTGGCTAAATTTGATTCTGAGAAAAAACTCAATCCTGAAAAAAGCTTCTTTAGTAAATTGAAGAAATTTTTTGTTTAATTAATAATTATAATTTATTTTACAGCCTGCTGATTTTAAGCAGGCTTTTTATTTTATTCTACTTTTAATGAAGAGTCAGATGGGAACTTAGTAATTGTTAGTTGTTGTATATTCTTCCTTAAGAGAACAACGTAAAGGATACGTCAGAATGATGATTGATTCTTTTGTCACTCTGCCTGCCAAACCATAATTTCTATCCCCATCACCCTGTGTACTTTCTTGTTGATAAGTTGCAACTTATCAACACAATTTAGTTTGCAAGTTGAACTAAATATCGGTTTGCAAATTCATCTCATTAATTATTAATATCTTGACGCAAAATTTCTTTTATCAAATGAAGATTAATTGAAATAATATTTTTGTAGGTTTTTAATGAGTTATAAAATGGATTAAAAGTTCGTATATATAAATTTTAGGCACACAAAGGATTTGAATGGAGAATCAGTCTTGACAAGTTAGTTGTAATAAAATGATGAATGGGAAAGGAATTGGATTTCATCATTAATTACGATATCAAATACAGAATGGGCAAAGAGTTGGCAGCGTATGTTGGTGGTAAGTTGTAACTTCGGAATGTTCCCGATTTATCGGGATCTTCCGAATGTTAAGGTTGAGAGTGTTTCCAACATTCCGAAGAGCTTCGCACATTCGGAAGTTGAGAAATATTCGGAAGCTGATAGAAAAGGAATAGAATATGGAAACTAAGATAGCTATTTTCAAAGGAAAAGAAATTAGAAAAATATTAGAGAGTAATGAGTGGCTTTTTTCTGTTGTTGATATAATCGAGGTATTAACAGACAGTAAAAATCCGCGGGATTACTGGTATAGATTGAAAAGACGTGAGAAAGAAAGCTCTGGAGTTGAGTTGTCGACATTTTGTCGACAACTGAAATTAGAATCGAGTGATGGAAAAAAATATCAAACTGATGTAGTAAATACCGAAAATGCATTTCGTATTATTCAATCAATTCCTTCGCCGAAAGCTGAACCTTTCAAGCGTTGGTTAGCCAAAGTAGGTTATGAACGTGTTCAGGAAATTGAAGATCCAGAGATTGCGACAAAACGAACCAGAGCACTCTACCAGGCAAAAGGCTATTCTGATGATTGGATAGAAAAACGAATGCGCGGCATTTCCATTCGCGAAGAATTGACGGATGAATGGAAAAATAGAGGAGCAAAAGAGCAGAGAGATTATTCTATTCTCACAGCGGAGATATCCAAAGCAACTTTTGGTGTAACGCCATCTGAATATAAACAAATAAAAGGATTGGAACGACAAAATCTTCGAGATCATATGACAGATCTGGAATTGATATTTTCTATGCTAGGTGAAGCATCTACGAAAGAGATAACTAAGAACAGAGATGCAAAAGGTTTTCCGCAATTAAAGAAAGCCGCCAAAGATGGTGGTGATGTAGCAGGAATAGCCAGGGAGAAACTGGAAAAAGAGAGTGGTAAGAAAGTAGTTACAGAACAAAATTATCTGATAAACAAAACCAAACAATTAGAAGAGGATAGTGAAAACTAATTTAATTTTTTTGGGTAGAAGAGAAATACTAAATAATCATAAAGTTGCTTTTTTCTGTTCACAAAAATGCCCTTCTCATTTAATTCTAAAATCATATGATTGGGCAATAGATCAGCGAGACAAAGGTGTTTGTGTAATTTCAGGATTTCATTCTAAAATCGAAAAAGATGTTCTGGATTTTCTTTTAAAAGGAACACAACCAATAATAATGATTTTAGCCAGAAATATGAAGAAACGATTTCCTGCTGAACAACGAAAAGCAATCAAAGAAAATCGATTGCTGACAATTTCTCCATTCGATGACAAAGTCACTCAGAATACTAAAGAAACTTGTCATAAGAGAAATGAAGTAATTTTCGAAATTGCTGATGAGATTGTTGTAGCTTTTGCTACTAAAAGCGGAAAGCTTGAGAAATTGCTGATGAAAGGTAGAAACGTAAAAAGTTATGAAGTATGGTGATTCAAAGAAAATGCGACTAATAAAAGTACCCATAATAACTAAGTAAAAAAGCAAGAAGAAAAGTAATTAGAACTTGGTACGCCCGGCGTTATGGGATAAAGAAGGAGAGTAGATGGAAGGTTTCTGGAGCAAAGTGATCCCGATAATAATCATATTCTTTCTGGGATATGGCTTAAAGAAGATCAAACTTTTTGGCAGTAGCACAGCAGATACACTTCTAAAAATTGTTTTTTATGTAACCTTACCAGCACTTACATTTTTATCCGGTTCTACCGCTCAATTATCTCTTCAATTATTCTATTTACCAATTATCGCAATTGTTGTTGTTTTAATAATATTTTCAATCTCTTATCCTATCAGCAGAAGGTTCAACTTACCAAGTGCAACAAGAGGAACATTCGTGGTGGGAACACTA
>JAVCCD010000075.1 GCA_030765665.1 Candidatus Tenebribacter mawsonii
AATACTTACTTGTCGGCTTTGCTAAGAATCGGCTTTCGAAGAAAACGATTTCAATTTTTTCTTGCTGTTCTAGGCAAAACGATCAAGCTTTTCTTTTCTAATCTTCTTGACACATTTCTACAACTTTTCATTTTTCTTCACGGTTACGAATCGTATTGCTAAGAGTCGGCTTCTGAGTTCGCGAAGAAACGAGCTCAATTTCTTCTTGCTGTTCTACAAAACGATTCCACAACTAGATTTGTTACTGATATTCCCCTCTAAAGAGGGGTGTATTCCGCAGGAAGACGGGGTGTGTTATACTTCTTCATGGCTAACAAAACAAATCGGTTGTTCCAAAATTCCCCTCTTGAGAGGGGTGCGGATTTATCCGTGGGGTGTGTAAAAAACACTTCAGAATTTCAATGTATTAATTTTAAAAGGAAAATAATATGTTCGAACAAACTTTCAAAAACATTGATGACATACTCCACAAGGACGCAGGCTGCAGCAGTGAATTAGATTACGTAGAACAAACTTCCTGGATTCTCTTTCTTAAATATCTTGATGATCTCGAAAAGGATAAAAAAGCTGCAGCAGTTCTATCCAGCAAACATCATGCGCAAATTATCGATAAAGAATATAGCTGGAATATTTGGGCTGCTCCCAAAACTTCTGATGGCAAACTCGATCATCATAAAGCACTCACTGGTGATGATCTTATTGAATTCGTTGATCAGAAGCTTTTTCCATATCTCAAGAAATTCAAATCCACAGCTGATAACCCGGACACAATTGAATACAAGATCGGTGAGATCTTCAGCGAAATTAAAAACAAAATCCAAAGCGGCTATACTCTCCGTGAAGTTATCAACCTGGTTGATGAACTCAAATTCATGACCCACAAAGAGAAACACGAAATGTCCCATCTTTACGAAGGCAAGATCAAAAACATGGGAAATGCCGGTAGAAATGGGGGAGAGTACTACACTCCGCGTCCACTCATCAAAACCATTGTCAAAGTTGTTGCTCCCCAGATCGGCAACAAGATCTATGACGGTGCAGTCGGTTCTGCCGGTTTCCTGGTGGAAGCTTTTGATTACTTAAAAGAGAATAACAAACTCACTACATCCGATATAAAAACTCTTCAGAAAAACACCTTCTATGGTAAGGAAAAGAAATCCTTAGCCTACATCATCGGCATCATGAACATGATCCTGCACGGCATCGAAGCACCCAACATTATTCACACAAACACACTTGCCGAAAATATCTTCGATATCCAGGAGAAAGATCGCTTCGATATTATCCTGGCAAATCCTCCCTTTGGTGGTAAAGAACGCAAAGAAGTCCAGCAGAATTTCCCCATCAAAACAGGTGAAACGGCTTTCCTTTTCCTGCAGCATTTCATCAAAAAGCTAAAAGCTGGTGGACGAGCTGGAGTTGTTATCAAAAACACTTTCCTTTCCAATACAGATAACGCTTCTATTTCGCTTAGGAAGGAACTTCTCACCAGCTGCGATCTTCACACAGTTTTAGATTTACCGGGTGGTGTTTTCACCGGTGCAGGTGTCAAAACTGTTGTTCTTTTCTTTGAAAAAGGCAAACCCACTAAGAATGTCTGGTTCTATCAACTCAACCTCGATAGAAATTTGGGAAAAACCAATCCACTCAACGAAAAAGATTTAGAAGAATTTGTCACCCTGAGTTCATCGAAGGGCGACTGCGATAACTCCTGGTCTTTTGATGTTTCCAAAATCAATGAAGAAACCTTCGATCTCTCAGTTAAAAATCCCAATAAAAATGATGACACTATACTAAGAGAACCGAAAGAAATTCTTGAAGAAATCAAAGAACTGGATAATGAGAGCGAAAGTATTCTGAAAGCGGTTAGAGAATTAATATGAAAAAAAGTTGGGAATACGGGATATTAGATGACGCCGTTAAAAAAGGTTCTTCTAATATTTCTTTAAATAAAATAAAAGATGATGAAGGAGTTTATCCAGTTTTTGGTGCTAAAGGTTTTGCTAAAAATGTGTCCTTCTTTCAACAGGAAAAAGAATATTTAGCAATAATAAAAGATGGTGCAGGAATTGGTAGGGTATCAAAACACCCGCAAAAATCTTCTGTTCTGGCAACAATGCAATATTTAATACCAAAAGAAGGTTTTGATATTGGTTTTGTAGAATACTTTTTAAATAGCATTGACTTTAAAAAACACAGAAATGGTAGTACAATTCCACATATTTATTTCAAAGATTACAAATCTGAACTGTTCCCGATATTACCACTCCCCGAACAAAAACGCATCGTCTCAATTCTCGACCAAGCCTTTGCTGTTATCGATAAAGCCATTGCCAATACAGAAAATAACCTGCAAAATACCAAAGAACTCTTCGATTCCTATCTCAATGAAATCTTTTCTAATCCAGGGAATGATTGGGAAGAGAAAAAGCTTGGGGAAGTTTGTGATGTTAGAGACGGAACTCATGATTCTCCAAAATACCAGGAAAGTGGATTCCCACTAATTACTTCAAAGAATCTTAAAAGAGAAGGTCTCAATTTTGATAAAATTAAATATATATCTGAAGTTGATTTTAATAAAATCAATCTCAGAAGTAAAGTAGATAAAGGTGATATATTATTAGCAATGATTGGCACAATTGGGAACCCTATAATAGTTGATATTGACCCAAATTTTGCTATTAAAAATGTAGCTCTTATTAAGATTCCTGAAACATTAAATAATAGTTTCTTAAAATATTACCTTGAATCTGATTTAGTAATATCTAAAATGCAAAATGAATCAAAAGGTACAACACAAAAATTTGTAGGGCTTGGTTATCTAAGAACTTTTCCTATTATTTACCCTATGTTAAATGCGCAAAATAAAATCGTTGAAAAACTTGATTCTCTTTCAGCAGAAACCAAACATCTTGAATCGATATATAAGCAAAAATTAGATAATTTAAAAGAATTAAAACAATCAATCCTGCAAAAAGCCTTTAAGGGGGAGTTGTAGAATGAAAATCAGCCAGAAAACATTAGAAAAGCTAAGAAACCTGATTAACGAAGAAACAGAATATCGATCAGGTCCAAATCTAGTTAAATTTTTTAATGAATTTGGTTCTCATGATATTTATGGACAAGGCTTTCCTTCAAGATGGGTATATACAGAAGAAAAATTATCAGCAATAAACGGTACTGCTGATCTTGATAAATGCATAAAAAAACTTTTTGCACCAATAAATTTTATAAATAGAATTGATGAGCTTGATGATTTTATTAAGGATTTCAATCAATATCTTGCATTTGATAAATGGCAAGTAGTTCGTGATAATGATAAAATCACGTTTAAGAAACTAGATAAAATTGAACTAAAATCATCAATTAAAAAAGAAGAAATAAATGAAGAGAATTTTTTAAAATATGATTTCGCAA
>JAVCCD010000197.1 GCA_030765665.1 Candidatus Tenebribacter mawsonii
AAATCATTTAATTCAATGGATTATCAATAATGACCGAATACCACGTTCCTGTATTATTAGCTGAATGTTTAGAAGCGTTGAATCTGCAAGATGGCAAAATTTATGTGGATGCTACCTTTGGTGGAGGTGGTCATTCCCAAAAAATATTAGAAAGTGGAAAAGATCTAAAATTATTCGGTGTAGATCAAGACCCTGATTCAATTGAGCAAAGTAAGGTTTTAACAGAAAAGTATCCTGATAATTTTGTGATGATCAAAGAAAATTTTGCTAATATTAGAACAGGGCTTGCACTCGAACGAATCAAGAAGGTTGATGGTATACTTTTTGATCTGGGTGTTTCATCTCACCAGATAAATGATCCCAGCCGTGGTTTTAGTTTTAGAGGTGACGGAGATCTGAACATGCGTATGGATCAAACCTCAGAACTTACAGCAGCCGATGTAGTTAACACCTACTCATTTGAGCAACTGGCCAGGATCTTCCGTGAATATGGAGAAGAAAAAGAAGCTGCCAGAATTGCAAATAATATAATTTTAGAAAGAAGTAAAAAAGAGATAAAAACAACACTGCAACTATCTACAATTATAGAGAATTGTATAATCTCCAAAAAGAGTATCAAAGCTAAAGCCAGGATCTTCCAGGCTTTGCGAATTTACATTAATAAAGAGATGGAAGCTCTTAAATCAGCTTTGAATGATTCAATCAAAATTTTAAATCCCGGCGGGAAGATCGTTGTTATTTCATATCATAGTTTAGAGGATAGGATCGTTAAGAACATCTTCAAATATGAAGAGAAATCATGCATTTGCCCTCCAGAATTCCCGCTATGTGTTTGTGATAAAGTATCAACTCTAAAAATAATCACAAGAAAGCCTGTTGTTCCAACTTTAAATGAGATTGGAAATAACCCGCGTGCCAGAAGCGCAAAACTTAGAATTGCCCAAAAGAGGGAGGAAATATGAACTGGAAAATAGTTGTAATAATTTCTTTGGTTTTAGTTTCAATATTTTGTCATTATAGTAATGAGCACAAGATCATTGTTTACGGACGCAAACTTGATGAATCACGCGAACTCTATCAAGCGTATAAGGTTAACAATTTAGACCTGATTACTTTGAATAGTAAATTAAGTTCTCGCGATAGAATCCAAAGACTTGCATCTGTTAATCTTGATATGTACTTTCCAGCTGACAATGAGAGCGTTCATAATATTAAATATAATGATAAGAAAGAGACTTTCCGGTTGATCGATTACATTGTCCCCTCAGCTGAAGCTCTAACTAGATAATCTATTTGCTCATTCAAACGAATGAGCATTTTTTATGAATACAAGAATAAAATTTTTCATAGCATTTAACATATTACTCATCCTTATCTGGATAGGATATTTATTTTCAATTCAGATTCTTGATGCACATCGCTTAAAAGAAACAGTTCAGATCCGTCAAAATCCTTCAAAAGAAATTCTGATACCTAATCGTGGAAACATATATGATAGAGAAGGTGAGCTACTGGTTAGCTCCGTAAAATTCTATCAGCTCGATATTGATAGATGCGCGATAATTGATGATTGTAAAAGAGGTTCACAACTTACAGTAAAAGAAAATTTTGCTAAAATTGCACAAATAATCTCAGATTGCAGTACAATTAAAAAAAATCAATTACTTAAGAAGTTAAACAAAAAACCACAATATTCAAGTATATATCTTGCAAAAGGTATTTCCGAAAACCAACTTCATATTATTAAACAGAAATTTGCAAAACAAAATATTAAAGGTCTTGTTACTTCATTCAGTAATATAAAACGATCATATCCTCACAACAAGCTCGGATCAAATTTTTTGGGTATCATAGATGATAAAGGAGATGGACATTCTAGCAATTCTATCTATACAACAGTAGGAAAAAACGGAATAGAAGCAACTTATAATCAGCAGCTATCTGGTGAGGTTGGTTGGAGAGAAACAATTTACGATGCTAATAATCGCATGATTCCACTACTATTCTTAAAAGAAAGACCTGCAATCCCTGGTAAATCCTTATACCTTACTATAGATAAAGAAATTCAAGAAATATTGGAAGAGAAACTAATTCTTGGTATGGGTGAGTACAAAGCAAAAAATGCAATTGGTATTGTAATGGAGCCACATACTGGTGAGATACTAGCTATGGTTGGTCTTAATAAAGATCATAAGAATAAATCTGCAAAAGAACTTCGCTCTGTAACAAACATTGCTGCATCATTTATGTTTGAACCTGGCTCAACTTTAAAACCAATAACAGCCCTACTTGCATTAGAAGAAAATATTTATAAGCCAACTGATATAATTGATTGCACTGATTATCATCTTGAATATGAATCGGAAGAACGCATAATTAAGGATGATCATGAATATAAAACACTCAACTTCAAAGATATAATTGCCTATTCAAGCAATGTTGGAATCAGCAAGATTGTTGAGGAGATAGGTAGTAAGGTGCTCTATGAACGTATGATCGCAATGGGATTCGGGCATAAAACAGGATCCAATATTTCCGGTGAAGCATCTGGAATATTTAGAAAATTAAAAGACTGGCAGGGTTTTTCACTTCATTCAATATCATTTGGACAGGAAATTTCTGTGAGTGCATTGCAACTAGCTAATTCCTATTGTACATTGGCAAATGGCGGAAAAGTGATGCAGCCGCATCTCATAAAAGAAATTAGAGATAAGGATAATAAAGTAATAACTTCATTCAATCCAAAAGTTATGCGAAAAATTTCTAATAAAAAATCCCTCGATACCTTAAAAGAATTCTTGAAGGGTGTGGTGGATTATGGAACAGCTACCGGTACAAAACTAGAGAATCTTTCAATAGCCGGTAAAACAGGTACTTCTGAAAAATCAATCAGCGGTAAAATTGGATATGAAGAAGAAAAATACACTTCTGTTTTCGCTGGATTCTTCCCAGTAAATAAACCAGAGTATGTTATGGTAATTGTTTATGATGAAGCGGATTACAAATCATATGCTTATTATGCTTCGCTTTCGGCAGTACCCACATTTAGGGATGTTGTTAAAAAAATAGTTAATTTGCCGGATACAGATATAATTGCAAATGAGAAAGAAGATAGTAAAAAATTTGTATTTGCGCCAAATGTTACAGGAATGCAATTAGACAAAGCAATTAATCTCTTACAAAAAAAAGGAATAAATTTCGTTGTTACCGGAAATAATGAGGCTGGAAAAATAATTGATCAATATCCAAAACCTAATACCTCTTTTGATAAAAATGAGACTATCATCCTTAATCTTGACAATAAGCAGGAAGCCGAACAAATGAATGTTGAAGATTATGCAATGCCAAACCTGATAGGATTAAGCCTTAGAAAGGCAATTGCAATATCAAATAGAAGTAGTGTAAAGCTGGTGGTCCGTGGAAATGGAATTATTGTAGCTCAATCTATAAAACAGGGTTCTAACATTAAATTTGGAGATGTATGTACAGTAACGGCAAAATGATCTCAACTGCACAGATAACAACAAAACTTATTAAAGCTGAGCTGTTGATCAATACAATAAATACAGATCCCTTAAGCAAATATTCTGGTATTCAAACTGATTCCAGAAAAATAGAAAAAGATCATGTCTTCGTTTGTATTTTTGGTTTTATAGCTGATGGACACGATTACGCTCAAGCGGCTGTTAATGCAGGTGCTAAATTATTGATTGTTGAAAGAGAATTAGATATTGTTATACCACAAATTGTCGTTTTTAATGCACGTAAAGCAACAGCAATACTAGCTACATTATTTTTTAATGATCCTTCAAGTAAATTGAAAATTATTGGAATAACAGGAACCAATGGGAAGACAACAATTGCGAATATCCTGGAACGGATCTTATTAGGAAATGGAATAAAAGTTGGCTTAATTGGCACTCTGGGCTACTCTATTAATGGAATTCAGAATAAAACTGAAAGAACAACTCCCGATATTATCGATCTTAATACTATCTTTTGTAAGATGATCGATGAAAATGTTGAATTTGTGATAATGGAAGTTTCTTCACACGCACTATCTTTAGATAGAACATTTGCAATACATTTTCACACTGCTGTTTTTTCTAATCTTACACAAGATCATCTCGATTTTCATGCTAATATGAATGAATATGCCAAAACAAAATTCAAATTATTTGAAAACGCAGATAGAGGTTTTATAAATATTGATGATGAACATGGAGCGAGATTGTACAATAAATGTTCATTTACAAAATATGGAATTTCGTTTTTGGAAGGTGAAGTTAAAATTGCAGAACATAATTACAGTGTTTCCGACTCTAGCTTTACGTTAAATTTTATGGGAAATGAATTCCAATTAAAAACTAAATTAATAGGTAAATACAATATCTTTAATACCGCAACCGCTTTTTCTGTAGCCTTAGATCTATTAGGAAAATCTAATTCAAAACAGATTATCAGTACATTAGCAGATATCAATTGCATTCCTGGTAGATTACAGCAAGTAGGAAATGACAGAAATATCGGAATTTTTGTAGATTATGCACACACACCTGACGCTCTGGAAAATGTTTTAGGAACATTAAAAGAGATAAAAAAAGAAAAAATTATCTGCGTTTTTGGAGCTGGCGGCAGTAGAGATAAAACTAAACGTGCTAAAATGCTGGAAGCCTGCAGAATTGCAGATAGAATTATTATTACCAATGATAATCCACGCGAAGAAGATCCTGCTGATATTATCCGTGATATTATAAGAGATGCTGACATATCCTACTGGATAATCCGAGATCGAAAAAGAGCAATTCAAACAGCAGTGAATTTTGCAAAAGAAAATGATGTTGTACTTATCGCAGGGAAAGGTCATGAAAAGTATCAAGAGATCAAAGGTATAAAACATGACTTTGATGATATTAAAGAAGTTGAGAATGCACTTTTACATTCACGAGATTGTAATGATCTTCTTTCGCTTCCCATTGACCCTCTTCAATTAGAATTGATCTTTCAGCAGAACTTGATTATCAACGATAATTCTTTGATAGAAAGTATCTCAACAGATTCGCGTTCCATAACCGAGAATTCTCTTTTCTTTGCTTTGATGGGAGAGAATTTTGATGGTCATGATTATGTTGAAAAAGTATTGAAAAACAAGAATTGCTGGGCAGTTGTAAATAATGATTATCAAAGTAGTTCCAAAAACATTATTCGTGTAAATAACACGTTAGAAGCATATGCTTTATTGGCAAGAACTTATAAGGAACATTTTGATTTGATTACAATTGCCTTAACAGGAAGTTTTGGCAAAACAACAACAAAAGAATATTTATATAATATACTCTCTGAAACAGCCCTAACTCACAAAACTTATGGAAATGAAAATAATCTGATCGGTGTTCCCAAAACGATCTTCAGACTTAACCCTAAATATAAGTATTCAGTTTTAGAGCTTGGAACTAATCAGTTTGGGGAAATTGAAAAACTTACAAAAATTACTAAGCCCGACATTGGTGTAATTATCTCTATCGGAGCCTCACACCTTGAATTCCTTATAGATGAAATTGGTGTATTCAAAGAAAAAACAGCTCTCTTCCACCCTGAGTTAAAAGAAAAATTCTTTCCGGCAGACGATGAAAGATTTAGAAAATTTACAGGCTTGTCTTTTGGTTCATCTCCGAATTCCAATTTCAGATTTACAGATATTCACACGGAAAATGATACAACTAAATTCAAAGTGAATGAAAAAGAGTTTTCTATTCTAACACCATTTAAAGATTTTTCATTCAATGCAGGAATTGCAGTGGCAATAGCAACAAGATTGCAAATAGATGAGAAAGTGATACAAAGTGGACTAAATAAGCCTCTCAATATATCTCAACGAATGGAAATAATTAAACGAAATGGGAAAACACTTCTGGCAGATTGCTATAATGCGAATCCTGATTCTATGAAAGCGGCTATAGAATTTTGGAATGAATACGAGGTAGATAAACCGCATTATGCAATTCTGGGAGATATGCTGGAACTTGGGAAATTGACAAATGAACTGCACAAAAATATGTTGAACGTGCTTAAGAAAATGGATTATAAACAGTTAATCTCTGTTGGTTCAATTTCACATGAATTCAATGCTGATGTGCATTTTAGGGATGTTGATGAATTGTTATCATCAGGATTATTGGAAGAAATTCCAGAAAATGCTGTTGTCCTCATCAAAGCTTCTCATGGAATTAAATTAGAAAAAATAATAGGAAGGATGTAAAAATGTTTTATCACCTTTTCGCCCCATTAGCAAATACTGAAGTTTTCGGATATCATTTATTTAGAGTATTTCAATACGTTACTTTTCGCGCGATTGCTGCTTTTATAACCGCAATATTCTTCTCAATATTGTTAGGACCCCGATTTATAAAAATGCTTAAAAAGCACCAAGCTGTTGAAAGTATCAATGAGTATGTTCCAATTTCGCATAAAGAAAAGGAAGGAACACCCACGATGGGTGGTCTGGTAGTTATTTGCAGTATTTTACTTTCTGTACTTTTATGGAATAATCTCGTAAATAGTTATGTTCTAATAATGATCATTACAACTATCTGGTTGGGAGCAACTGGTTTTCTTGATGATTATCTTAAGAATTTTTTGAAAGCAAAAAAAGGGTTAATTGCAAAATACAAACTTCTAGCTCAGATAACTTTAGGATTACTTATTGCATTTGCTCTATATTATAGTGCACAAGACCCAGACTTAATCACAAGGATCAATTTACCATTTCTCAAAGGCAATTCGATCCAATTGAAATTACTATTTATCCCCTTTGTAGTTTTCATGGTTACAGCCACATCTAATGCAGTAAATTTAACTGATGGATTAGATGGTTTAGCCGGTGGTACTGTAGCAATAGCAGCTTTGGGACTTGGCATTATGGCTTATATAAAAGGTCATTTTGGAATCGCCGAATATTTAAATTTAGATTTTATAAAGCATGCAGGTGAATTAACAGTTTTTATTGCTGCACTTATAGGAACTTTACTGGGATTTCTTTGGTATAATGTTAAACCTGCCCAGATAATTCTCGGTGATACGGGTTCACTATCTTTAGGTGGGATTTTAGCAGTTCTTGCAGTACTTTTAAGAGAAGAAATATTCTTTGCTATAATTGGTGGAGTATTTGTAATGGAGGCTCTTTCAACAATAATCCAACGCTATTATTTTAAATACACAAGACGTAAAACCGGTACTGGTAAACGAGCATTTCTCTGTGCTCCAATCCATCATCATTACGAACTTAAGGGAATCTCTGAAGAGAAGATCGTGATAAGATTTTGGATAATTGCTGCATTACTTGTAGGTGTAGGTTTAGCAACTTTAAAACTTAGGTAGTAGATGAAAATTAAAAATAAGAAATTTGGAATTCTTGGGATGGCTAGAAGCGGAATCTCTGCTGCTAAAAAAGTACGTGAACTCGGTGGTATTGCCTTTATCAGTGAGTTTAAAGCAGAATGTGATATTCCTGAACCCAATAAAATCAAAGAAGCCTTTCAATGTGAATTTGGTGGACACACAAAAAAACTTCTCAATAATGATGTAATAATTGTAAGTCCAGGAATTCCGGGAAATATTCCAATTTTACAAGAAGCTAAGAGACTAGATCTTGAAATTATTAGTGAGATAGAATTCTGCTTCAAGATTAAACATCCAAGAAGTAAAATAATTGCTATTACCGGTTCAAATGGTAAAAGTACAACTGTAAGTCTCATTCATCAGATCTTACTCTCAGCTGGCTACAGGTCAATTTTAGCTGGCAACATTGGCACTGCGTTCTCTTCTTATCCAATAGAAAACGAAGATATTGATTTTATTGTTTTAGAGCTCAGTAGTTTCCAACTTGAGCTTATTAACACATTTAAAGCAGATGTTGCAGCAATTTTGAATATTACACCTGATCATTTAAATCGTTATAAAAGTTTTGAGGATTATGCAGAAACTAAATTTAATATTTTTAAGAATCAGACCTTAAATGAACTTGCCATTTTGAATTTAGAAGATACAACTTCTGCAAAATTCAGTGATAAAATAAATTCTAACCTTAAATATTTCTCTCATAATTCTAAAACTGATATTCATTTTACGGATGGATCAATAATTTTTGGTTTGAAAAAATTTAACATTCAAGGTGCGTCAATTAAGGGACCACACAATATTTCTAATATGATGTGTGCAATTTTAGCAATTTCCCCATTCAATATTAAGGATGATACAATTCAAAAGGCACTGGAGACGTTTTCACCTCTCGCCCATCGTATGGAATATGTAAAAGAGGTAGATGGAGTAAAATTTTACAATGATTCTAAAGCTACAAATACAGATTCAGTAAGATTTGCACTCCAGTCTTTTGATACAAAAATTAGAATTATTATGGGTGGAGCTGGTAAGGGTGAAGATTACAGTATTTTGATTCCGTTCCTACAACAAAAAGCAAAGAAAGTGTATCTCACCGGAGATACAATAGATGACATGAAAACAGTATTTGATGGTCATGTTGAGAGTGAATCTATCAAAGAGTTTGAAGATGTTATAAAAAAAGCATTCACCGATTCTCAAAAGGGAGACATAATAGTTCTTTCACCCGCTTGTACAAGTTACGACAGGTTTAAGAATTTTGAAGAGCGAGGAAATACTTTTAAGTCAATTGTTTCGAGGCTAAAACAATGAAAACTAAAACCTTTATTGCTCAGTATGATATTTATATTCTTTTTTCATATATCGCACTGATGGCAATAGGTATTTTCATGCAGCTGAATATAAGTTCTGTTAGAACTACCATGTATTTTTTCTATCGCCAGTTTATTTGGCTTTTTCTCTCTTTTGGCTCTGTATATTTCGCATTCAAAATCATTGATATAGAAAAGTTTAGAAAGCTTATCTTCCCATTAATAATTATTACTATCCTCTTGTTGATATCCGTGCTTATATTTGGTGATGAGGTTAAGGGTGCAGTTAGAAGCATACGTATTTGGAAGATAAATATTCAACCAAGCTTACTCGCACGTATTCTCCTGATTTTTTATTTTGCACACATTCTGGATAAACAGAAAAGAAAAATTGATGATACAAGACCAAAAAGGTTTTTTGTTCATTTTAATCAGCTTATCATCATCACGATTATAATTTATTCACTTATCCTATTTGAAAAACATTTTAGTCCTCTTATAATCTCGGGATTAACTTTACTTTCGTTACTATTTATTGCAAAAATCAGATTATCAACAATTGCATTAATTCTTGCAGTATGTCTATTGTTTGGAATATTAATATTACAATTGGGTCCTACTTATCGATCGGAAAGAATGAAAATTTACACAAAGTACTCTCTGTTTCATAAAGCAATGAACAAAGAAGGTAGTTATACCGGGGATAAGGAGTACCAAGTTAGAGAAAGTTTACTCTCTTTATCTGGTGGGAAATTAACGGGTACATCTCCAACAAGAGGAACGGGAAAACACTACTTTCTACCCGAAGCTAAAACAGATTACATTTTTTCAATTATTGGTGAAGAGTTTGGATTTTTAGGTGCACTTTTAGTTATTGGATTATTTGTCTTCCTATTTATTAGAGCTATTATTAATTCGTTACGACAAGATGACATATTCCTAAAATTAGCAGGTATCGGCTTAGGAATGAATATATTTTTTAATGCAATGGTTAATATTGGCGTTTCGATAGCTATATTACCATCAACAGGTGTTACTTTACCCTTTATAAGTTACGGTGGAACATCATTGCTGGTGAATTCATTCTCAGTTGGACTTCTGCTGAATATTAGTGCAAAAAAGCAGATATTACAAAGTTATTGAAGGATTTTTTATGAGAGACAAGAAAGTGATTATTGCTGCAGGTGGAACTGGTGGTCATATTGTACCTGCCATTTCGATTGCAAAAGAATTAATTCAAGACGGAGTAAGAATTCTTTTTGTTGGAAACAAGAACAGCATGGAACAAAAGCTAGCAGAGAGGCATGAGATTGCTTTTGCTGAGATCAATGTGCAAAAATTTTATCGCAAAATCACTCTTGCACATTTTAAATTTCCATTCAAACTTATTAAGAGTATTCTCGATTCTAAAAAGATTATTCGCAAATTTGAACCAAGTGCATTCCTCGGTACAGGTGGATTTGTCAGTGGTCCAGTTGGTTACGCTGCTCACTTGCTTAAAATTCCTATATTCTTACAAGAACAAAATAGTTATCCAGGTGCAACCACTAAGATACTAAGTAAGTATGCCACAAAAATATTTGTGGGAAATCACGACGCAATAAAACATTTACCACAAAAAAAAGCGGTTTATTCTGGGAATCCAATTAATCAAAATGCTGTGGTCGAAAAGAATCTAATTGATTTTGATAAGCTGGGTTTGAAAACAAGTACAAAAAAGATATTCCTTTTTGGAGGGAGTCAGGGCTCTGTTGTTTTAAATAATGCTTTCTTACCAATTATTGATGATTTTTTGAAACAAGGTCATGAAGTCATCTGGCAAATAGGTAGCTACAGTTTTAACGAATTTTATCCAAAAGTAAAAGATAAAAAAGGTGTTTATGCTTTTGATTTCACAAATGAGATCGGGAAAATTTATAATTCTGTTGATCTGGCAATAGCACGTGCTGGAGCCTTAAGTCTGGCAGAACTGGAAACAAAAAAAATTCCCTCAATTCTTATACCTCTTCCCTCTGCTGCAGAAAATCACCAATATTATAATGCAGTAGAACTAAAAGAGAAAAACGTTGCTGAAATTATAGAGCAAAAAGATCTGAATCCAATTATTTTAAAGGATACAGCATTAAAAATGTTAGATAATATTGATAAAATTAAAGAAAATTTTTCTTCAACTATTCATGCAAATGCAGCAAAGAATATAGCTGGTACAATCATGAATTATTTATCTTAAAGGAGAATAGATGTTAGGAAGAACCAAGAAAATTCATTTCGTGGGAATTGGTGGGATAGGCATGAGTGGAATTGCAGAACTTTTAATAAATCAAGGCTTTAAGGTTAGCGGTTCCGATCTTAATCTGAGCAAAATAACAAAACATCTTACCCAAATTGGTGCTGTTATTTCTCAAGGACACAATGCAAACACAATAAAAGATGCAGATGTAATTGTGAAATCATCTGCAGTGAAAGATGACAACCCAGAGATAGCATTCGCACTTTCACAAAAAATCCCTGTTATCCGTCGTGCTGAGATGCTATCTGAGATAATGCGAATGAGCTATGGTATCGGAATTGCTGGAACACATGGTAAGACATCTACAACTTCTATGGTTGGAAGTGTACTTTCTGCAGCTTCATTGGATCCAACAGTTATAGTTGGAGGAATTGTAAAGAACTATGGTTCTAATAACTTACTTGGTTCTGGTAAATATATTGTTGTAGAAGCTGATGAATTTGATCGTTCTTTTCTCACACTCAGCCCGATAATTGCCGGCATTACAAATATTGAAGCTGATCATCTGGATTGCTATACAGATTTGGATGGAGTAAAAAAAGCCTTTGTTGAGTATGCCAACAAGGTTCCTTTCTTTGGTAGTGTAATCGTCTGCTTAGATGACCATGGAGTTCAATCAATTATACCCGAAATTAACAAAAAAATTCTAACTTATGGCTTTTCACAGCAAGCTAATGTTCGCGCTATTAATGTTAAATTTAATAATTTTATGACAAGTTATACAGCTGTTTTTAATGGTACGGAGCTAGGAAGTATCGACCTGAATGCACTTGGAGATCATAATATCCTCAACTCACTAATGGCTGTTGCAACTGGGCTAGAACTTGATATTCCATTCGAACAAATTCAAAAGGGATTATCTGAATACAATGGTGTTTTTCGTAGATTCGAGTACAAAGGTGAAAGAGATGGTGTGAAATTATATGATGATTATGCACATCACCCAACCGAAATCGAAGCAACACTGAAAGGAGTAAGAGATAGCATCTCCAGCCGAATTGTGGTTGCTTTCCAACCTCATTTGTATTCTCGAACACAAGATTTTTATGAAAATTTCGGTCGCTCTTTTTTCCAATCTGATATTCTTCTTATCACACCAATATTCCCAGCAAGAGAAAAACCAATTCCAGGTGTCACAGGAAAGCTTATCTCCGACGCAGCAATTCAATCTGGGCATAAGAATGTTCATTATATTGAATCGAATAACGAAATAATAGATAAGATAAAAGAAGTAACAAAAGCAGGTGACATTCTCATCACAATGGGAGCAGGAAGTATTTACAAATTCGGTGAAAAATTCTTAAGTATGAAAAATTAATTTAAGCAAAAAAGGAAAAAATGTTTGACAGTAAAATGCTAACTTCGTTTGTTATAAAGAGTTCATTATATAGATACTCCAACATAAAGATCGGTGATAAAGTCACCTATCTTGTTGCTCCACAAAGTATTAGCGATCTAGCTATTATAATAAAGGAAGCTAAGGCACAAAATTTAGAAATACTTCCTGTTGGTGGTGGTTCTAATATACTGTTTGGAGATGTTGGAAATAGAGTGATTATTCTGGATGCAAACCTTCCTGAAATCTTCGATGTTAAAGAGGATATTGTAACAACTTCATCAAATATTAAGATCAGTTCGTTTATTGATAAAGCAATGCAGTACGATTTGGGCGGATTAGAATTTATTTCAGGAATTCCTGCACATATTGGTGGAGCAATTAATATGAATGCGGGAGCTTTTGGAAAATGTATTTTTGATTATGTGTTATGGATTGAATATGTAAACCTGGAAGGAAATATAATTAAACTTGAACGAGAAGACCTTAATTTCGGTTACAGAACAACTTCAATTGATGGTTTTATAATAAGAGCTGGCTTGAAATTAGATAAGAAAACAAAGAAACAGATCTTAGATGCAAAAGAAAACATTATCTCCATGAGACTTGAAAGACACCCTTATGACTATCCCAGTTTAGGCAGCACATTCAAAAATCCTGATGGTAAATTCGCTGGACAATTAATTGAAGAATGTGGATTGAAAGGTTTACAAATTGGTAATGCACAGATCAGTGAAAAACATGCTAATTTTATTTTAAACAAAGGAAATGCTACATTTGAAGATGTGACTGAAATAATTAGAATTGTAAAAAAAGCTGTAAAAGAGCAAAAAAATATTGAACTTGAATTAGAGATAAGGATAATAAACTGATGAAGAAAAAACGATCTGGTTCAAGCAGATATTTCTTATTTTTTGTTGTACTTATTGCACTGATATATGCTGGTTATATTGGCATAAACAGCTTGTTTACTAAACTCGATCTTTTAAAAGTTAAATATGTAACGATAAGTGGGAATGAAAATTTAGAAACAGATTTTCTAAAAAATATCTGTAATGATTTCATTAATTTAAATTTGTATTCTATCTCAAAAAGAGACGTATTAAAAAAGTATGAGAACATTGTTCGGATTGATGATATCAAAGTTTCCAGAATATTCCCAAATAAATTAAAAATAGTGATTAGTGAAAAAAGGGGTGAATTCCATTTCCTAACAGAAAATGGTAACATCTTCCCTATTGATAAAAATAGAGTTGTTTTGGATAATGTGAATTTTTATGAGAATGAAGCCTTGCCTGTTATTGGGACTAATGTTCCTGATACCGATATTATTATAGGACAAAAAATTCAGAATGCTCTAATTGAGAAAGTTTTTGTATTACGTGATAAATTTGATTCCGTAGACCCGGATTTTATTAACAGTATTTCCGAGTTTTATTTAAAGGGAGAGAATTTAATCTTTGTTAATGCAAACATAGGATACAGAATAGTGTTTGGAAATGAAGAGATTGAAGAGAAACTTAAGAAACTCATTTTTCTTGAACAAAACCGTACTTTTGAGAAAGGCACAACAATAGACCTGAGATTCAAAGATCAGCTTGTGATCAGGTCGGAGGAGATATGAAGATAGGTCAAGTGATTACGGCAATAGATATTGGTACAACCAAGATCTGTGTAATTATTACGCAAATAAACGAAGAAAATAAATTGGAAGTTAAGGGAATTGGCACAAGTAGATCTGATGGCATGGTGAATGGAATTGTTGTTGATATAATGAAGGCTTCAAAATCTATGAGTGATGCAATAAATGAAGCTGAAGAAATGGCAACCATCAAAGCAAAAAATATTTATGTGGGGATTGCCGGAGAGCATATTAAAAGCCAAAATACAATTGGCCGTATCTCTCTTACTTCTGGTGCACATCCTTGCGATATTGACCAGCAACATGTAGAGAATGTTATATCGAACTCTAAGAATAATGTAAAAATCCAGCAAGGAAATGAACGGTTGGAAATTATACATGCTATACCTCAATATTATAAGATAGATGATCAAGATGGAATTATGAATCCCGTTAATATGAGTGGATTCAATCTCTCTGCTCATGTGCATATTGTAATGGCGGATATCAACGCACTCAGAAATATAAATAAATGTATTGAAATTGCCGGTTATAAAGTTGAAGAGAGTTATCTTGAACCAATTGCATCTTCTCATGCAGTTCTTGATGATGTAGAAAAAACCCTGGGTTCAATAATTATTGATATTGGTGGTGGAACAACAGATATTGCAATATTCTACAAGGATAGCATTAGATTCAGTGCAGTTCTACCAATTGGTGGGAAAAATATAACTCACGATCTTTCTGTTGGTTTGCATACTTCTCCACAAAATGCTGAGAAACTCAAAATAGAATTGGGTAATTCACTTTCCGGCATGATCCCAGAGGATAAAATTATCGAGATTGAGGGAATTGGTGGACGAGAATCCAAGAAGAAGAAGCTAAAGTATATGACAGAAATCATAGAAGCTAGAATGCGAGAGATATTTGAAGGTGCATACAGGATATTGAATGAAAATCATGATTTGAGTTTGATAACTGCGGGGCTGGTTCTTACTGGTGGTGCCTCACTTCTTAGAGATAGTTCAGCTTTGGCTGATCAGATCTTTAATATGCCCACAAAGATCGGATATCCGAACCTGACCAAACTTGCTGGACCTACAGAAAGACTTGAGAATCCTAGATATGCAACTTCTGTAGGAATTTTATATTACGTTTATAGTGAACTTCAGAATAGAGATGAAACCATATCAAGTATCAAAATCGGAAATTCATTTTCTAATTTTTGGCAAAAAATTAAAAATATTTTTAAAGAGTATGTTTAATATAAAAGATATATTTTCGGAGGTTATATGTTGGAACTAGACCTGAACCATGATGAAATACCTTTTGGTACACATATAAAGATTATTGGTGTTGGCGGAGCTGGTGGAAATGCCATAGGTACAATGATCGACTACAATTTGAATGGCTTGGAATTTGTAGTAGCAAATACTAATATTGGTGATTTGAAAGAATCTAAAGCGCAAGTTAAATTACAGCTTGGGAGAGAACTGACCAAAGGACTTGGAGCAGGTGCAAATCCTGAAACTGGGCGTAAAGCTGCAGAAGAATCCCGCGAAGAGATTAAGAACAATTTAAAAGGTACAGATCTTCTTTTTATTGCTGCAGGTATGGGTGGTGGCACTGGTACAGGTGCAACTCCAGTGATTGCTGCACTAGCTCGTGAGCTGGGAATACTTACAATTGGGATCGTGAGTAGACCATTTAGAAGTGAAGGAAAAAAACGTACGATAAATGCAGAAAATGGAATAACAAAACTACGCGAAAATGTTGATACACTAATTGTAATACCAAATGAAAAACTTACTGAGATATTCCCGGATATGACTGTTATTGATGCATTTAAAAAAGCTGATAATGTGCTTTATGAAGCAGCAAAAGCTATATCTGATATCATTAATTTCAGCGGTTATATGAACGTTGATTTTGCTGATGTACAAACAATAATGAAGAATCGTGGGCTTGCGATGATGGGATCTGGTATGGGAGATGGAGATCAAAGAGCTGTTGATGCAGCGCAGAAAGCAATGAATAATCCACTTCTGTCAGATATCCCAATAGAAAATGCTAAAGGTGTCCTAATAAATATAACTGCCGGAAAAGATTTCAAAATGGACGAATTTGAATTAATTACAAATGAGATAGTTAAGCAAACGGGTGAAGAAGGAGATATAATTACAGGAATCATTATTGATGATGAGATGGAAGGCAAAATTAAAGTAACTCTTATTACTACCGGACTTGATACTCCTAATACCACAGTTTACGAGCGTGAAACAATTATCTATAATAAAGAAAATGAATCTGAGGACATTGAACACACTTTACAAAGAATACGAAAAACAGATTCATTGAATATAAATAAAGGAGTCGAGGATAAGACAAGTTCATTCGATAAGCAAATGGAAATTCCAGCTTTCTTAAGAAAATTCTCAAATTAATCTTAGGGGAATAACCAGATTATGGAAGATGTTCTTCTCCAATTTTTAATCCTTTCTTTTTCTATCTTCACAGTTGGCAGACTTACAAATCTTTTTGAAATTGAGAGCTTCTCTACTGCTATCATCGTAACCTTAGTTTTTGCTCTGATTAATGTGACCTTAAAACCAATCCTGGAATTCATTTCATTCCCAATAACTTTTATTACATTTGGGATCTTTACTTTTTTTGTAAATGGCTTTTGCCTTCTAACTGTTTCTAAACTTGTACCAAAATTCAAAGTGAATGGTTGTTTTACTGCTTCATTAGCTGCATTACTTATCTCACTAGTTAATACTTTCATTTTGAAGCTAATACATTAAGAAACTTGGAGAATTGATGACCTATTTAGAAATTTATAACCTGTTAAAAGATAGATTTAATTTGAATGATGAAAAAATAGATATTCCTGAATTGGGAGCACGCATAATAAATATCCCTTTTGAATCATTTAGCCATACACTTCTTCCCGGTGAAAATTTGTATCAATGCACTGAGCATAACATAAAATTCGACCAAACATACGATTTATCAAGTAAGTTAAGAACTCCACATTTAAATGAGATTATAGAGACTCCCGATTCAAAGATAACTGAAAATATTAAGTTCAATTATAGTATCTTATTTCCAACAGAAACAAAAAAATCTAAAAAAACTGGTAAAGAAAGTATAAAAAAAAGCAAAATTAATGGAACGATAATTCTCCTTCACGGTCTAAACGAAAAAGATTGGAATAAATATTTACCTTGGGCTTATAAATTAATGGAACAAACTGGAAAACAGATAATCCTCTTCCCTATTGCTTTTCATATGAATAGAACTCCCACAAAATGGATAGATCCCCGATTTTTGAGGACTGCCAATAAAGAAAGAAAAGCGATCTTCCCAAATGTTGCAAATTCATCTTTCGCGAATATTGCACTTAGTGCTCGATTACAATTTCATCCTCAGAGATTTTTGTGGTCTGGCCTTCAATCATTTTATGATATAATGCAATTAATTCATGAAATAAGATCAGGCTTACACTCACAAATAAAGAAAAAATCTACAATAGATTTCTTTGCCTATTCCATCGGTTCATTTCTGGCAAATATTCTATTACTCACAAATTCTTACAATTATCTTTCAAAATCTAAATTATTCAATTTCTGTGGTGGCCCAACCCTCAACAGGATGAACGCAGCTTCCAAGTATATTTTAGATAGTGAAGCAAATATTTCTGTATATTCATTTTACATAGAACGATTAGAAGGAGAGCTGAAAAAAGATGAGAGGTTGAAACATTATTTTAGTGATCTGCATCCTGTTGGAAAATATTTTAGAAGCATGCTGGAATTTCACAAAATGCAAGATTTTAGAGAAAAGCGATTTAAAGAACTTCATAAACAGATCTCTGCTATTGCTCTAAAACAAGATTACGTTGTTCCACCTTCTGAAGTTTTAAACACGCTAAAAGGCTCTGATAATAAAATTCCAACCAAGGTAAGAGTTATGGACTTCAATTACAAATATGATCATGTAATTCCATTCCCACCGACTAAAAAGCTGGAGAAGGAAGTGGACAAAAGTTTTAATCGTGTTTTTAGATTTGCTGCTAAACATTTGAAATAGTATGATCAATAATGAATTTATCATCCGAAAAATTGACCCTTCTGAATATAATTCTCTAATTGATATTTGGAAAAGATCTTCTCTCCCTTTCAAACCCGAAGGAAGAGATACTGAGCAAAATATTTTAAATCAAATGCAAGTGAAAACTAATCGTTTCTTTGTTGCTGAGGTTAATAAGGAATTAGTTGCCGTTGTAATTGCCAGCCATAATGGGAGAAAGGGGTGGATAAATCGTCTCGCTGTTGTTCCCGAATTCAGAGGAAAAGGAATCGCAACAGCTTTATTGAATAAATCTGAGGAGTTTTTTCTTTCCAATAGCGTAAATATTTTCGCTTGCCTTATTGAGGATTGGAATGACATTTCAATGGAATATTTTGAAAATAAAAACTACAGATCTCATAAAGACATAGTATACTTCACTAAAAAATTGAGCCCGAATACTTAACGATTATTCTCTTGCATTTATTTGCTCTTTTTATTTTTTTTACCAAGATTAATTTATTAAAAAATAATAAAAGGATAGATCATGGCTAAAATTAAGGTAACTATTGCAGAAATTATTGATATATGTGTTGCAAATGAGCTGATCCCTGATGCTATCTCTAATATTGAAATATTAGGACAACACATAAAATTCCGATATAAAAACGAACATCCAATTTCAACTAATATCGATTTAGAAGTGAGTTTCAAAGATTACAATAATGGTATGCTATTTTTAGAAGTACGGACAAATTGGATTGTAGATAAATATCTGCGCTTTAAAAAATTACAAGATTTCAAATACATACAGTACGAGCACCCTGTTCTCACTGTTTTCTTAAATCAATTTTTAATAGATAAATCAAAAATCGTTCATATAGAAGATATTCATTTTAAAGATGGATATTTCAAAATTAAAACATTTAGCGAATAATCAAAATAAAAGGAGAAGAAAATATGAAAAAAATAGTAATACTGATATTTGTCGTAGCAATAATTTCGATGACAGTAATTAGTTGTTCAAAGAATGTAATTATTGATCCAAAAGGAGATGAGATGAATTATACAAAGACAGATTCCGGATTGGAATATATGATTACCGAGAAAGGAAGAGGTGAGCTTGCAACCACAGGAAGCAGAGTAAAGGTACACTATACAGGGAAACTTGATGATGGAACAAAATTTGATAGTTCATTAGATAGAGGTGAACCATTTACATTTGAACTTGGTGCAGGGATGGTAATAAAAGGTTGGGATGAAGGTTTCTCGTTACTACATGTTGCTGATAAAGCTATCTTAAGAATTCCACCACATTTAGGGTATGGAGCAAGAGGCGCAGGTAGAACTATTCCTCCTAATGCTACATTAATTTTTGAAGTTGAATTACTTGAGTTAATACCAGCTGTTAAGGTCGAGAAATTTGATACGAAAGATAAAGTTTCTTCTAAAACAGCATCAGGTTTAGAATTTATTTTAGTTGAAGAAGGCAACGGTATCAAAGCAGCTGCAGGTAATACTGTGAGTGTACATTATTCTGGATATCTGGAAGATGGAACTATGTTTGATTCTTCAGTTAAAAGAGACCAGCCATTTAGCTTTACTCTTGGAATGGGGCGAGTTAT
>JAVCCD010000064.1 GCA_030765665.1 Candidatus Tenebribacter mawsonii
AATATAAAAAATATGCTTCCAATTCTAACAAGTGATGTTAATTGTTTGTCATTTGCATTTCTATTAATAAATCCTTTATAAATATCTTTAGTAATGGATGTACTGGAAATGAGTACTAATGATGCAAGTGTAGACATCGAAGCAGCCAGAATAAGTAGAAGAATAACAACTGTAAGTGCAGAAGGAATAACTGTAATAAGCATCTCAGGCATTAATGCATCAAATACAGGTTTCCCATTTTCAAACGCTGCTGGGTTGGAGGTTGGATTTAAGAATATTCTTGTAAGAGCACCTGTAAAATAGGCAATTCCTGCAACAAGTAGTGCAAAAACAGATGATGCAAACATGCCAACTTTTACTGATCTTTCATCTTTGATTGCATAAAATTTTTGCAATAATTGAGGCATGGCAAATGGGGCAATGCTGGTTAACATGATAAGTGACAGCAATGGAATGATTCCGGGAGGTCCAACCGTAGCAGTAAGTTTAGGATTAATATTTTGTAAAGCTGAGAGGATATTTGGTAATCCACCTCCTTTTTGGATAGTGCTGACCAAAAGAATCACTACTCCAATAGTCATGATTACACCAAAAATTACATCTATCATTGCCATAGACTTATATCCACCTAAAACTAGGTAGATCCCAGTGAAAATACCCATGAATAAAAGTACATATGTGTATGGCATATTAAAAGTGAATTCAAAAAGGTAGCTCAATCCCATAAATACAGCCGCTGTATAAGGAATAAAAAATATGAAGATTGCAGCGGAAGTGAATATTTTTAGGAATGGACTTTTATAACGTGCTTCTAAAAGTTCCGGCATTGTATGAACATTGTAAGCCATTGCTTCCCGTTTAACTTTATTTCCCAATAAATACCAAACTCCAAACACACCAATAATTGTATTTCCTAAAGCTATCCATAAACCCGAAAGTCCAAATGCCCAGCCAATTTTACCTGCAAATCCAATGAAAAGTACAGCAGAAAAATAAGCAGTTCCGTAAGAAAAAGCAGTCATCCATGGTCCAACTTTTCCACCACCTAGAGTAAAGTCATCAAATGATTTTGTTTTTTTTGAACCTTTAATTCCGATCACGATGACCATTGCAGCATATAAAAAAACAGTTATGTATCTTGCTATCATGTTTATTTCTCCATAATTATTCTTCTAAACCATATGTAAGTTCCCCTTTACAAAGGGGAACTTATAAGATTTGATTTTTCCTCCACTTGTGGTATCCTAAGCCAGCCGAACATGAGGAAATATATATTATTTAGTACTTCAATCTAACTTGAAATTGAATTAAGTGTATTTAAGAACTCTTCTTTTACATCTTTCACATCTTCAAAAATAATGCGCGTGATGCAGGAAATTAATGGAATAGAGAGGTTGAACTTTGCGAGTTTATTTATTGTTTTTGCCATGGAAACACCTTCTACAACCATACCTACTTCTTTCAAAGCTTTTTCTCTAGAATAACCTTGTCCCAAAAGTTTTCCGAATTTTCTATTTCGGCTGTTTTCAGAGATACAGGTCGTTATCAGATCACCGATTCCTGCAATGCTATATGCGGTTTTATGATAAACCCCTAAAAATTTCATGATTGTAACAAATTCATCCACTCCATAGGTCATAATAATTCCGAAAATATTCGTTTTAAAACCAAGTCCATCAGCCATTCCCACAGCAATTGCAATGAGTCCTTTTAGGGCAGAAGCAAGTTCCACACCCTTAATATCTCTACTGAATTCAAATTTTAAAAGATCGTTTTCTAGTTTGTGTTGTAATTGGAACAGTAGCGCAACATCTCGTGCTGCCAGTATTGCTTTGGCGGGAAGTCCTTCTGCAATTTCACGGGCAATTGTTGGTCCAGCCAAATTAGCGAATTGAATTTTGGGTAATTTTGCCATCACGGTTTCCCAAACTGTTTTTAATGTTCTATGCTCAACACCTTTGGAAGCATTTACAATAATAAATTCTTCTGCGTTGTTTGCGATAAATTCATCTGTTAGGTCTTCAATAAAGCGAGATGGTATGGCAGTAATTACAATGTCATTTTTTTCTATTTGCCTCGAGAATTTCTTCTCAATAATTATATTTTCATTTAATTTGATACCTGGAAGAAATTTGACTTCACGAGATTCATTTATCTCTTGTGCTTCCAGTTCATTAATAGTCCATAAATAAACTTTATTTTTTTGGGAAAATACCATTGCGAGTGTTGTTCCCCAATTTCCAGAACCTATAACGATTATTTTACCAAGCTCTTCCATAAATTTACTCCAACCGAATTTAATTAAAACAAGTCTGAAAAGTGTATATTTATAGTAAAGATTTTTTTAGATTTGGGTAATGATTGAAGCTTACGAGTATAGCGAGTAAACGGAAAATGGTGGGTGATACGGGATTCGAACCTGTGACCTCTACGATGTCAACGTAGCACTCTAACCAACTGAGCTAATCACCCACTTAAGGAGTTTAAAAAATTCATTTATTATTTTCCGTCAAGTTTTTGGGGAAATCCCAATATTCTTAATCGTACTCCAATCTTAACTTTTCATTCACTATAGTTGGTTGAATAATTTCCTGCCAATACTCAGATTTCCATGTACCAAGTTTTTCATGCATTAAGAAATATTTCTGCGGAATTGGATGTGTACCATACACAACTTCCAAGCCATATTTTGTTTCAATGAAATTAGTGAAATCCTGAATATATGGACATGGCGGATAACCAACTATAAGTCCGGTTGCCAGATGGATCTTTGTAACATTATTTTTCATCATTTCATCAACTGCATATTCAATGTTCCCACCCGGACAGCCATCACAGGAAGTATAACCTACAAGTTCTACATCGGTATCTTTATAACGGGCAAAAGCACCTTCTTTTTTCTGTAATGATCGGAAGCATTTGCCTCCAGCACAGCGTCGATAACGGTCACAAATAATAATACCAATTTTAATTTTTTCTTTCATGTTATTCCTCTACTATATCAAATACACTCATCTGCTTCCGGGTTGGTTTGATATTAAAATGTTTGTATGTTTTCATAGTTGCTTTTCTTCCTTGTGATGTTCTATCCAGAAATCCCTGTTGGATAAGATAAGGTTCATAAATTTCTTCTACTGTTCCGGCATCTTCTCCCAAAGCAACTGCCAGTGTTTTAATTCCTACTGGACCACCATTATAATTTTCAATTAATAATCTTAGCAAACGTTTATCCATATCATCCAGTCCGGCAAAATCAACATCCAACATTTTAAGAGCCTTTATTGCAATATCTTTATTTATAACTCCATCACCTTTTATTTGAGCATAATCGCGAACGCGACGAAGTAGACGATTTGCCACTCGTGGGGTTCCACGGCTGCGACGTGCCATCTCTTTCGTACCTTCCTCATCCAATGGAATATTCAGTAATCCAGCAGATCGTTTAATAATGTGTTCAATGCTCTTGACATCGTAGTAATCTAAGCGCAAAATCAGCCCGAAACGAGCACGTAAGGGAGATGTTAAAAGTCCTGCTCTTGTTGTTGCACCGATTAAAGTGAAGGGTTCAATATCAATTGAGAGCGAGCGAGCTGAAGGACCGCTATCAATAATGATCTCCATCTCAAAATCTTCTATAGCAGGATACATATACTCCTCTACCACATGATTCAATCTGTGAATTTCATCAATAAAGAAGACATCGTTCCTTTGCAGATTTGTTAATATTCCAGCTAAATCTGGTGCTTTTTCTAATACAGGACCAGAGCTTACTTTTACTTCCACACCTAGTTCGTTGGAAATTATGTGAGCGAGAGTTGTTTTACCAAGTCCGGGAGGACCATAAAAAAGTATATGATCAAGGGGTTCATTGCGTAATTTTGTAGCTTGAATGGAAATATCCAATATTTCTTTGATCTTTTCCTGTCCGACAAACTCATCTAGAGATTTAGGACGCAGGGTGCGGTCAAAATCTTTTTCTTCGGGTATATTAGCAGGGTCTATAATTCTTTCTAACATTTATTCCTCTTTTACAGCAGTTTGTTTTTGTATTATCAATCCAAGGGAATAGACGATAATTCCAATAAATTTAACGAATTCGAAGGTTTGTGTCATTATCATCTCCCTAAAATATTCTTAATATACCTCTAGCTGGATAACTCAATTTATTGCAAGAGTTTTTTTTATAAAGTGGGAATAATTCAGATCATTCTTTTAGTGCAATTGTAGCAGGACTCTTTCTCCCGACAATTGGTCCATCTATTACT
Organism: Candidatus Tenebribacter mawsonii; assembly: GCA_030765665.1. Classification (GTDB taxonomy): domain Bacteria; phylum Cloacimonadota; class Cloacimonadia; order Cloacimonadales; family TCS61; genus Tenebribacter; species Tenebribacter mawsonii. The sequence continues at coordinate 4,266 of JAVCCD010000064.1, forward strand.
TTAAATCCAGCAGACACCATATTCTTTCTGATCTGTTTTGCACAGCTGTAAGTACTTAATTTTGCTCCAATTTTCATCTTAGTGTAAATTTTTTTAAAGATTGATTCACTCCACATTTCCGATTGTTTTTTGGGTGAGAACGGATCAAAAAAAACTCTATCAAAAGATTTTTCCGGAAGTTCATCGATTCTTCGTAATGCATCTCCCAATAGAATTTGAATTTTGTTATTGTTACCATCGGTAACATTCAAACTTCTAGCAATATCTTTAAAGGGTTCAAATTCAGTTTTTAAAATATCTGGAATTTCAATATTTCTCATTGCTTCAATTATTTTGATGTCATTTTCTAAAGCGATTATTTGTAGATTTGAATGGTTTTTACAGGCAGCAATAGAGTTATATCCCAGCCCAAAACAGAAATCGAGAATTTTCATCCCATTATCTATTCCCAATGCATTTACATGTTTTCCAAATGCTTCTTCAATTGCTCCAGAAATGGTATGGTAATGTTCATTTGCAACCTCGTTATAGGCTGTGTAAGATCCGTCTTTAGTTTTAACTAATTTCATAATTCTTTACAGCAATCGCTATTTTGTTAAGTCGAGTCACATTACTAACTTTCTAAAACTCTTTGATAAGCTTGATAAATCTTATCATTAGAACACACAAATAAAACTTTTTTGATCTGGGTGTGTTCTTTCATATACTGCCTAACTTCTCTTACAGCTATCTTTGCAGCTATATCTTTTGGAAAACGATATACTCCACAACTGATTGCAGGAAATGCAATTGAAGCAATATTATTCTGTACGGCAAGATCTAAAGAGTTTGTATAACAGCTAATAAGTAACTCATCTTCTTTTGTCTTTCCACCATGCCAAACAGGACCAACAGTATGAATAATATATTTTGCAGGGAGATCATAGCCTTTTGTTATTTTTGCTTTTCCGGTGGCACAACCACCAAGTTTTCTACACTCTCTCAGCAGTTCATCACCAGCAGCATTATGAATTGCTCCATCAACGCCACCTCCACCTAAAAGTGAAGTATTTGCTGCATTCACAATTGCATCAACTTTTAATTTTGTAATGTCACACTTAATCACTTGAATATTTTCCATAAGTGTAAATTCAATTTTTTCTAAGATAGAAATTGTTTCAATACCCAGTTTTGTAATCAAGTATTTCTGGTAAGAACTTCCCGGTTTATTGGGAAATTTATAGGTTATAAGCTCATAAGTTCTTAAAAGATTTAATGCTCGGTTAAAGTTTCCTGATTTTCCCTTTCGCCCTAGTTTTTCAGTAATAAGTTTAGTTGATGACTCTTGAAGTGAACATGTTTTTAAGATTTGATAATGTAGTTCCGTTAAGTTCTTTGGATCCCAATCAAGTACGAAAGGTCTAGAAGATAAATTAATTTTATTTAGATTAAGTTTTTTCAATTTAGAAAGTTGACCTCGAACTTTTTTAAAACGGTTAATTAAATTGTTTGTTGAGTCATCATGGGAAGTAATTGTTTTGGTAGAGTTCAATTCGGGTAAGATTTTATTGGCTAATTGTTTTCCCAGCTCAACACCCCATTGATCAAAACTAAAAATATTCCATATGATTCCTTGAGTAAATATTTTATGTTCATACATTGCGATAAGGTTTCCTAAGGTTCTGGGAGTTAATTGTTTAAAGAGGATTGAATTTGTTGGTTTGTTGCCCTTAAATATTTTGTATGGTAAAATTTTCTTTATTTGTTCTTCTGTTTTCCCTTCATTTTTTAGTTCTGAAATTACTTCTTCCTTTGTCTTGCCGTTCATTAGGGCTTCGGTTTGGGCAAAGAAATTTGAAAGTAATTTCTGGTGATGATCACCAATTGGATTTTGAGAAATTACCGGAGCTAAAAAATCACAAGGTATTATTCTTGTTCCCTGATGGATTAATTGATAAAAAGCGTGCTGTCCATTCGTTCCTGGTTCTCCCCAAATTATAGGACCAGTTTGATAATTTATCTCCTTCCCAGAACGATCTACATTTTTCCCATTGCTTTCCATATTCCCCTGTTGAAAATAAGCTGGAAATTTATTTAAATATTGATCATAAGGCAATATTGCTTCTGTTTCTGCACCGAAAAAATTATTATACCAGACTCCGATAAATGCTAGAATGACAGGGATATTTTTCTTAAAAGGAGTTTCTTTAAAATGGGTATCCATTGTATATGCACCATCCAATAATTCTTTGAAATTTTCAAATCCAATTGCACAGGCAATAGAAAGTCCGATAGCACTCCAAAGAGAATATCTTCCACCTACCCAATCCCAGAAACCAAACATATTTTCTGGATTAATACCGAAGTTTTCTACAGCTTTCACATTTGTGGAAATTGCCACAAAGTGCTTTTTTATATATTCAGAGTTCTTAGCTTTAAATAAAAACCATTCACGTGCAGAATTTGCATTTGTCATAGTTTCTTGAGTTGTGAATGTTTTGGATGCGATGATAAAAAGAGTAGATTCTGGATTTAATTTCTTGAGTGTTTCAAACAAATGAGTTCCATCAATATTAGAAATAAAATGAACATTAATTCCTTTATTATAAGACTTGAGAGCTTCGGTAACCATTAATGGACCCAAATCAGATCCACCAATTCCGATATTTACTATATCCGTTATTGGTTTGTCACTAAATCCTTTCCATTGTCCTGCTATGAGTTTGTTAGAAAAATCTTTCATTTGCTGAAGAACTTTTCTCACTTCTGGCATTATGTCTTTTCCTTCAAACATTATAGGATTAGCTGAGCTATTTCTCAATGCAGTATGCAGCACAGCACGATCTTCAGTTTCGTTTATCTTTTCACCGGAAAACATTGCTTCAATAGCAGATTTTAAATCAGTCTCTTCTATAAGATGAAGGAGCAAGTCCATTGTTTCGTCTGTGATGATATTCTTAGAAAAATCAACCAGAATATCTTCAAAATCGAGTGAGAATTTTTCGAACCGTTTTTTATCTTGTTTGAATAGATCTTTCATCTGAACATTTTTCATGCGTTGAAAATGTTCTTCCAGATTCATCCAAGAAATCGTCTTAGTCGGATTGATCTTGTTTAACATTCTATTTCTCCAAATTATAAATATTTTCAATAACTTTATGAACTACTATTTCAGGTTTGATAAAAGGTGAATAATGATTTCTGGTATAAATCTTTCGACAAATAATTAAGAAAACAATCAACAAAGGAACAAAAATAAAAAGAATACCATTACTGTTCACAGAATTTGTAGTATTTAATTCCAAATGAAAATATGAATAAATTAGGAAACTGATAAAACTAACAATGTAGAATATTATTTTACTACTTAAATGATTGTTTTTTGAAACAAAAGTAAAACAATCATCTTTTTTGTTTATTGATATTATTAAGTTACTAAAAAGTAAGAGTTCTTTTTTTAAATATTTCCGTTCATAAAATGGACGGGATATAGTAATTATTCTATTTATATTGAATAATTCAGTAATAATTTTATTAAAATTTAAGATTTTTGATTTTACAATGATACAATTTTGTTTTTTCTTGATTAAAACATTGTCAAATGATTGTAATTTTACAAATATAATATCAATCATTTTTTCTTCAGAATATTGAAAATTTGAGATATTTTTTTTTTCATTACTAGTTACCAATCACACTAAGTAACCCACTAAAACACGTTTCTCTACACTAAAATCTTGCAACATACTTACTAAAAAAGGTTCTGCTTCAGGATATATTTGCTTAAATTTTTTCAAGCTTTGCACAGAACCATCATTCCAGTTAACTTCAAGTGCGATAAGTTCATTTTCCTTCTGTAAAATAAAATCTATTTCCTGCTTATTCTTTGTTCGCCAGAAATTTATTTTCGTAAGGGAATCAGCTTTTTTGATCAATTGAGAAAAAACAAAATTCTCCATTAATTCTCCTCTGTCAGGACGAAATTCCATTTCACTGAAGTTGGAAACGAGAAAATTTCTAATACCACTATCTATGAAGTAACATTTAGGAGTTTTTCTTAATTCCGTTGCTAAATTACTATGATATGGCTTTATCATTCTAGTGATATATCCAGATTCAAGTGCAGTTAGATAATTTTCCAGGGTTTGTTTATGTAATTTTGTTTCATTCGATAACTGGGTAATATTTAATTCCTTACCCATAAAAACTGCTAATAGTTTAATGAGATGATTGAATTGTTCAGTTTTTTCTAAATTGAAGATATGCCTAATATCCTTCATTATATATGAATTAACAATATCTTCCAAATCCCTTATCTTATTATTTTTTTTCTTTTCAAGTACGATCTTGGGAAAACCACCATAAAGTAAGAACTCTTTTAAAAGGTTTTTTACTTTTTCATTTTCAAATCTTAAGGGATTTTCTTCTAATTTGTATGGATTTATCTCTAAAAGTTTTTTACTCAATACCGTTTCATCTTTAAAAGCACAGAATTCTGAAAAGGTAAGTGGATACAATTCAAATACTATTTTCCTTCCAACAAGTGATTCGTGGAATTTTTTGCGAATCTGTAATGAAGATGAACCACTTAGAATGAACTTATATTTATCCGAATGATGATCTACAAAGTATTTTATTAAACTGGAAAAATCATCAGCATATTGGATTTCATCAATAAAAATGTAGTTAATTGTATCCTTAGCTAATTCTTGTGAAGAAAGAAAAGCGAGAAACTCATTAATCCCTTTATTGATAATGGAAAGATTAGCAGGATTTTCAAGATCAAAATAGAGAGTTCTATCGATTTCAAGTTCTTCCATAAGATGCTTTATTAGTGTTGTTTTTCCAACTTGACGTGCACCTAAAATGAAAATGGCTTCTTTTCGAGTGAGAGTATCCCTAATTTTCTTTTCTAATATTCTAGGATAATATTTCATTTAAACTCCAAGGACAAATGAAATCTCATTGTAATAATAGTCAAACTATTTTTACACTACGCCGTAATAATAGTTAAACTTTTTTTACAGTGTTCATTAATAAATTCAATACTTTTTTTTGCGATCAATTCTTTATCATAATCCAAAGGAGCAACATGATAAGAATTTTCTAGCCAGATGAGTTCTTTATCTTTTGACCCCAGCATTTTCATTGTAAATGTAGCGCTAATTCTTGGAACTACGTGATCTTCTTTTGATTTGAAAATAAGTACTGGCAATTGTATATCAGGAAGTATTTTCCGTACTTCTTTCAGCATTTGTAGCATTTCGTATACTCCGTTGGTTGGAGTTCTATCATAAGCGATTTCTTGGGAATTTGGGTCTTTAATATCGGAAGCTACGGCAGGAACAGATTTCACGATCTTCCTTAAAATAGGAACAAACCAAAATTTAGGATTTGTAAATTTAGCTGCATGATTAATCAGGATTAAACCGCTCATATCAGGATCTTTACCTGCCATAAATAGTGCTAATCCTCCTCCTAGAGATAATCCACATAAAAATATTTTGGAACACCTGTTTTGCAACTTAACAAGCGCGTTTTCCAAATCATCGATCCAATCAGTATATTTTAAGGAATTCATATCCTGCCATTTTGTGCCATGACCAGATAAACCGGGCAATTCTACATTATAACCGACATCAGCAAATTGTTCTGCCAGAAATTCCATGGATGATATTGTTGACGTGATACCATGAATTACAAGCACTCCAACTTCACTTTCTGAAGTATGTGAATATGGTTTGTGAAATTTTGTTAGATCCATTATTTCCTCTGTAATTTTTATTAAGTATCAACATGCAATGGAGACACTATATGTTTAATTTTTCTAGTAAGATTTCTCCTTTTCTTGTTAAATGATATTTTTGGAATCTGCTTGTTGGCTTTTCAGGTATAGTCATTTCGATAAGCTTATTCTTAATTAGTGGGTTAATGACTTGGTCCCTGAACTTGGTCCTATTGGTCCTGCTAGCTACTTTCATCAAATCCGTAATAACTTTGTCTGTAGAGCAGTTACGTAAAACATTCACTTGGTTCCGACTTAGTCCCAACTTAGTCCCAATTGAATCTTGTTTGGTTCCAATTTCAGTATTCGGATGCAGTTTAATAATAGTAAGAAAGTATGTTAAATCTTGATCAGTTTCAAAAATCGGATCCGGTGATCCATTACGTTTTAGAAAATTCCGGATTTTGGGAATTCCCGTCCCTCTACCTTCTGTAAGATGGAGTTCTTTCAAGAAATCTCCGATGCGGCTATTTCTATAATTACGGGCAATAACTCTATTTTTCTGAAGCATCTCATTATTAACCGGAGGAACAGGTCCTGGAAAAGAAAGAATTTCTATACAATCCGGTCTAATATTAATTTCTATGGGGTTTTCTATTTCATAACTTTTATGATAAACAGCGTTTGAAACAGCTTCCTCAATAGCCTCAAAGGGATAGTTGAAGAATCTATCTGCCTCTGCAACTCCTTCAACCTTTCTAATATTTTCTTCGACAATGTTATTCTTAATAAATTCCAGTACATTTCTCAGCTGAATATGAATTGGTCCTGTGAAAATCTTTTCTTGAAATTTATCACCAATTTCATCTTCGTACATTATCAATTCAATTTTAGCACTTCGAAAAAAAATATGTGGTTCATTAGAAAATAAAAGTAACCCAACATTTAGAGGACGAATAAATTCTTTAGGACCACGAGCAATATTCATTCGAATGCAAAGTTCATCGAAGGGGATTTCAGTTATTTGTTCGTAGAGAGAACTATTTATTTCTTTTAAAAATGTAGCGACTTTCGTTAGGTTTAGATCCTTTAATGACGCATGTTGATTTATACGATTATCATATGGTACTTTGGCTGTCAGCTCAATTAATTTTAATATTTCTTGATCATTGGCTTTAATAGTAGAGGACATTTTTCTAATATAGAAAATTTGATTTGATATTTCTTCTAAAACGTTTGGAGCTTTGTAAGGACGCGTATCTCCAGGAGGAGCCCAGATTACCATAATATGCTTGTTTTGAAAGAGTTCTGGTGAGACAATTGGAAAATAATGCGGAGAAACATAATGACAAATTCGAAGTATTTCTTTTTGAATGGAATCGATTTGATTGGTTTGGATTCCGTCGGGTGGAAGCTGGGCAACTCCATTTTTTTCCGCAATTCCAATAATAATGTATCCACCACCAAAATTATTAAAGTCATTTGCAAAAGCACAGATAGTGTGAAGTACTTTTTCAGGATTCCATCCCTTTTTATATTCAATTCTCTCACTTTCTATGATGTTGCCTATAATTAATTCTTCAATATTTATTGGTAATGCCATAATTACCTCTTTTTTTTATACCCAATCAAGAGATCGCTTAACTGCTTTCTGCCATTTTTCGTATAATATTTTTCTTTTTTTCTCAGTCATATTGGAATTCCAGGTTTTTTTCTCTTTCCAATTTTTCTGCAGTTCACTTTCATTTTTCCAATAACCAACAGCTAATCCCGCCGCATAAGCAGCACCAAGAGCGGTAGTTTCGGTCATTTCAGGTACGATAACAGAGATATCCAGAATATCTGCTTGAAACTGCATTAATAATTTGCTGGCTGTCATTCCTCCATCAACTTTCAGCTCCTTGATGTTCAAGCCGGAATCTTTTTGCATTGCTTCAAATACATCTCGAGTTTGGAATGCAGTAGCTTCCAAAACTGAACGTGCAATGTGCGATTTATTCACAAAATGAGTAAGACCTATAATTGTTCCGCGTGCACCTGAGTTCCAATACGGAGCAAAGAGACCAGAGAAGGCAGGAACAAAATAGACACCACCATTATCAGAAACTTTTTCCGCAAGATCATTGATCTCAGACGATTCAGTTATTAAACTGAAGTTATCACGAATCCATTGAAT